>JAQGOI010000217.1 GCA_028293685.1 Lysobacteraceae bacterium
GCCACGGAAAATGTACGGGAAGCACAGTGCGTTGTTAACCTGGTTGGGGTAATCGGAGCGCCCGGTCGCGATGATGCAATCCGGGCGCACACGGCGCGCATCTTCGGGCAGGATCTCCGGGTACGGATTGGCCAGCGCCAGGATGATCGGCTTGTCGGCCATGGTCGCGACCATCTCCGCCTTCAGTACGCCACCGGCGGACAGGCCGAGGAAGATGTCGGCGCCGTCGACGATTTCGGCGAGCGTGCGTTTGCCGGTGTCGCGCGCATACCGCAGCTTGTCGGGGTCGAGCTTGTCGCGGCCGGTGTACAGCACGCCTTCGCGATCGCGCGCACGCAGGCGAGCTTCATGGGTTCGTCGATTTCCGGTGCGCCGACATCGAGCGCGCCTCGGAAAATGTAGGGGAAGCACAGTGCGTTGTTGACCTGGTTGGGGTAATCGGAGCGCCCGGTCGCGATGATGCAATCCGGGCGTACGCGGCGCGCATCTTCGGGCAGGATTTCCGGATACGGGTTGGCCAGCGCCAGGATGATCGGCTTGTCGGCCATCGTCGCAACCATCTCCGCCTTCAGTACGCCACCGGCGGAGAGGCCGAGGAAGATGTCGGCGCCGTCGACGATCTCGGCGAGCGTGCGTTTGCGCGTGTCACGCGCATACCGCAGCTTGTCGGGATCGAGCTTGTCGCGGCCGGTATAAAGCACGCCTTCGCGATCGACGGCGAGGATGTTCGCGGGATCCATGCCCAGCGCGACCAGCATGTCAAGGCAGGCGATGCCCGCGGCGCCGGCGCCGGACGTGGCGAGTTTCACCTCGGCGATGTTCTTGCCGACGATTTCGATGGCGTTGAGCACGGCCGCGCCGACGATGATCGCGGTGCCATGCTGGTCGTCATGGAAGACGGGAATGTTCATGCGCTCGCGCAACTTGCGCTCGACGATGAAACATTCCGGGGCCTTGATGTCCTCCAGGTTGATGCCGCCGAAAGTCGGTTCGAGCGAGGCGATGATGTCGACCAGCTTGTCGGGGTCGCGCTCGTTGATTTCGATATCGAACACATCGATACCGGCGAACTTCTGGAACAGGATGCCCTTGCCTTCCATCACCGGCTTGCCGGCGAGCGGGCCGATGTCGCCGAGCCCGAGCACGGCGGTGCCGTTGGTGATCACCGCGACCAGGTTGCCGCGCGCGGTGAGCTCGCTGGCGGCGTTGGGATCGGCGACGATCGCTTCGCATGCATAGGCGACACCGGGCGAATACGCGAGCGCGAGGTCGCGCTGCGTCACCATCGGCTTGGTCGGTACGACCTTGATCTTGCCGCGCGGTTCGCTGCGGTGGTACTCGAGCGCGGCCTGCTTGAAATCGTCGGCGGGATTGGCCGGGCCCGGCGCGGAGCCGGTGGCCGGACTGCTGGACGATGGGGAATCGGGCATCGGAGGGAGCCGCCGGATGGGCGCCCGATTCTAATCGGTTCTTCCCATCGCTTCCGACGCAGGCCATCGCGTGGGCTGTGGGCATCCCGGCAATCGCTGACAATGCCTGGACGCAAGGGAGGCGGCATGGGGCAATTGATGCGACACGCTAGGCTTGCGGCGATGGCCTCGGTGGTCGTCTTCGCGCTGGTGCTGCTGGCGCAACTGCCGCTGATCGCCAATCCGGGTTACCTGAGCCACGACGAACTGCAGTGGGCCGCGTTTGCCGGACATCACGGTCAGCTGCCGTGGCTGTCATGGACGCGCGTCGACGTTTTCCAGTACCGGCCACTGACCTTCAATCTCTGGCTATGGGCGTCGCGGCATCTGTTCGGGTATCCGTACGCATTCCATGCGGTCGTTGTCGGATGGGGCGCCGCCAATGCCGCGATGACCTGCGCACTTGCGCGCCGATTCGGCATCGGAACGTGGCCGGCCGCGTGCGGGGCACTGTTGTTCGCGCTTGGGCCTTACGCCGCGTACGTACACGGCTGGGTTGCGACGATGGCGGACCTGGCGTGGGTGTCGTGCGCCTTGCTGACGGGTTTGCTGGTGCGCGATGCACGTTCCGCGCTGCATGCCGCACTGACCGCCAGCGCGCTGACGCTCGTCGGCCTGCTGGCGAAAGAGGCGGCGATCGCGATCCCCGCATTGCTTGCGCTGGCGTGGTGGTTCGACGGGCGCACGCGCAACTGGCGCGCGGCGACCATCGCGTCGGGCCTGGTGGCGGCGCTCTACCTGGTGCTGCGCGTTGGGCCGCTGCTGCACGCGGCGCGCGAAGGCGGCTTTTACACGCCCGGGTTGCAGAACATCGGGATGCGCTGGCTGGAGTACCAGTTGTTTGCGTTGTTGCCGCAGAAATTCGAGGTTGCAACGACGTTCGTTGGCGTCGGCGGCAGTGTTGTCGCCGCGGCGTTGCTTTGGGGGCTGCTGATGGCCGCCTTGCTGCGCACCAGCCAGACACTGGCGGCGGTGTACCTGCTTGGCGGCATCGCCGCGCTGCTGCCGGTGTTGCTGCTTGGCAACAGTGCGAATCAGTACGCGTACGGATCCGCAGCGCTCACTGCGATGACCATGGCCGACACGTGGCCGCACGCGCCACGCTGGGGACGGACGGTAATTGCGCTCGTGGCGGCGATCACGCTCTGGCATGGCATCAACGTGATGCGCGAGCTGCGCCACGCCGGGCAGCTGCAGGCGGTGTTCTCGCCCGCGCTGGCGACGGCGGCCAAGGAGCGGCCCGGGCTGATGCGATTGCACGTCACCACGCCGGCCGACGCCTGGCGGTACCAGCGACTCACGCACGCGGTTCCCAGTTATCGCGGCGTCGCGATTGGCGAGCGCGTACAGCTTGTCGATGGCGTTTCGAATGCGGAATACAGCGTGCTCGCCGACGGCCGGCTGGCACCTCTGCGCTAGAGGTCCAGCACCGCCTGTTCGTCGGCGATCGTATCCAGCCGGATGCGGTTGGCGAACAGCGAGAACGCGAGCATGCCCGCCAGTCCGTTGGCGCGCGACACCCATTGCGGCAGCCAGCGCGGCGCCAGCAGCACGCCGCTGTCGAACAGCGGCTCGAAGCGCTCGACGTCGGCCAGCGTCATCTTGCCGGCGAACAACTGCCGGCACAGCCGCAGCTTGCCCTGGCGCAATGCACGCCGGAAAAACGTGTGCACGCCAATCAGGCCGCGCAGGTACACGGTGTCCTTGGTGAACGCGTAGCCGCCGGTCAGGGGCACGCCGCGGAACACGCGCTGCGCCGACGAAAAACTCTCCTGCAGGTTCTGGCCTGCGTCCAGGAAATAACGGAACACCTGTACGAAGTCGGCGCCATCGAGCACCATCGCAACCGCTTCGATGCGCAGGCTGACGCGCTTCATGCGCTCGATGTCGATGCTGCCGGTGATCTGCTCGGCGAATGTAGCCAACCCTTCCTGCGTGGCCGTCGTGCGCGGCGATGACAAGGCAAGGCTCGGCAGGATCGGCTGCAGGCGTCCGTTCAAGGCCGTCAACGAGTGCACGAAGGCCTCGTGCTCGAGCAGCTGATGGCGGTCGTAATCGCTGAAGGCCGCACCGGAACGCAGGCGGATGCGGGTGGCGCCAGCGGCGGCCTTGGCGATGAGGTGCGGGTCGAGTACGACCTCGATCAGGCGCTGGTTGAAGAAGTCGTCCAGGTCCGACTGAAGCTGTAGTTGCAATGCGATGGCGGAAATCGACACCTGCTCGGACGGGGCCAGCAGTTCGCGATCGAGCTCGTCGGCGATGGCGATGAAATGCCGCGCCGCTTCGCGCGTGGTCGGGCCGTTGCCAGGCAACGGCGCATCGGGGCGGCCGAACAGGCGGATCGAATGTCGGGTGACATCGGGCGTGCCCAGGCACTCGAGCAACTCGGCGGCGATCATCCAGGAGTGTGCTGAATCGCACAGGTAGCGACCCAGCGGGTGTTCCGCGTCGGCCTCTGCGCCGATGGCGTCGAGCTCGCGGCGTGCGTCGCTGAAGTCGTGCTTCGGATAATCGAACCGGGGCAGCGACGCATCGCCGCGCTGCCACTGTTCCAGGAACGCGTGCTGCACCGCGATCGGCCAGCTGACCATCCCCAGCAGCTTGATCCCACGCACGGCGCGAACCATGCGCTGGTCCAGTGCGGTGTGGTGGGCGATGTCCGGGGCGAGCTCCACCGCCAGACCATCGCATACCACCGCCGCGCTTGTCCCGCACGGCGCCGTGGCCGGCGGCGGTTGTGCGCTCAGCGTCGCCCGTTTTTCGATTCCGGACGCTTGCCTGGCGACGTCGTCTCGGCCTGTTGCGCCATCCGCGTGGCGAGTCTGGTGGCGGCCTCGGCGACTTCATCGCTGAGTTTCAGATAGTGGGCGTAGCGCTGCGCGGTCAAGGTTCCGGCATCGATCGCGGTGCGCACGGCACAGCCCGGCTCGCCGGCGTGGCGGCAATCGCGGAACCGGCACTGCTCGGCCAGCGCGTCGATGTCGGCGAAGTTTTCGGCGACGTCCTCTTCCCCGGTCGGTTTGAGCTCGCGCATGCCGGGCGTGTCGATCAGGCAGGCGCCGGTCGGCAACGGCAGCAGCGCGCGATGCGTGGTGGTGTGGCGGCCGCGCGCGTCGTTTTCACGCACGGCGGCGGTTTTCATCCGGTCGAAGCCGAGCAGGGTATTGGTCAGCGTCGACTTGCCGGCGCCCGAGGAGCCGACCAGGACGGCGGTGGTGCCTGGTTGCAGCCACGGCGTCAGCGCGGCGACGCTGGCCGGATCCTTGGCGTTGACGGCGCGGATCGCGACCTCGGCGCCGACGCTGCCGGCAAGCGCTTCGATCGCCGCGGGGCCGGCATCGACCTTGTCGGCCTTGGTCAGCACCACGACCGGTGTGCAGCCGCTGCCCTGCACCAGCAGCAGGTAGCGTTCGATCCGCCGCGGATTGAAATCGCCATCCAGGCCACAGACCACGAACACCGTGTCGATGTTGGCGGCGATGACCTGTTGCTTGTAGTGCTCGCCGGCCGCGGCGCGCTTGATGGCCGAATGCCGGGGTAGCAGCGCCACGATCTGGCTTCGGATTTTGCCCTGGCTGCCGACTTCACCTTGCACCAGCACCCAGTCGCCGACGGCCGCGCGCTGCTCGGTAGGCAACGCGCCTTTCCTGTAGCTCGGCGTGCGTTGCCATTCCGGCGGCGACTGCGTCGCATAGCCCTCGTCCAGGCCTTCGGCCACGATGTAGCCCGAGCGGTGCTGCTCGATGATGCGTGCCGGGCGGGCGTCTGGATGGGCCGCGAGCAGGATGGCCCAGTCGGCGGAGGGCTGGCGGGGCCAGCCGATGGTATGGAGCGGGGTCATGGGCGGATGTTCGCATGGCCGCCCGTGATCCGGTCCTTCTGCGCGTGGTGGTGCGGCGTGCGGGCCGCACTAAAACCATTCACCGCACGATATCCGCTAGGCTTGCCGGCCCGCCGCCGCTCGCCTGCCACCGATGTCGATCAATCGCCTGAAAACCCGCGAACGCCTCTCCCAGGTGCGCTATGAGATCCGCGGCGAACTGTCACGGCGCGCGCGCGAGCTCGAGGGCCAGGGCCGCACGCTGATCAAACTCAACATCGGCAATCCCGGCGCGTTCGGCTTCCGCGCGCCCGAACACCTGCAACGCGCCATCGCCGACCAGATCGCGCAGACCGACCCGTATACCCACCAGCAGGGACTGCCCGCGGCGCGCGA
>JAQGOI010000224.1 GCA_028293685.1 Lysobacteraceae bacterium
GATCAAGCCTGAAAACGTCGATGCCTGGCTCAATCCGGATCGGGACAACCTCAAGGCGTTGTACGCAATCCTCGATGATCGACAGCGGCCGTATTACGAGCATCGGTTGGCGGCGTGAGTGTTTTGATCGCGACGAGGTAGCAGGAGCTCGCGGCTGTAAGGCGCTCCGCGACGCGACGGGGTTGTTATCGCGACTTACGTCGCTCCCACAGGGGCCGCCGGTTTTTGGGTCGGTGCGGATGGGATTTCGTCTGCTAATGCCAGGCTGCGGGGATCACGCATACATAAGGCCTTGGCTCGTAGCGTGCGGATTCGTTCCGCGAGGGAGCTTTTCATGGCCATTCTCAATGCCGGTACCGTGGCGCCTGCCTTCACATTGCATTCCACGCCGGATCAGTCGTTGTCGCTGTCGGATTTCAAGGGTCGCAATGTCGTGCTTGCGTTTTATCCGGCCGACTGGAGCCCGGTGTGTGGCGATCAGTTGGCGTTGTACAACGAGTTGTTGCCCGAATTCAGCAAGCTCGATGCGCAGTTGCTGGGCATTTCGGTCGACGGTGCGTGGTGCCATGCGGCCTTGGCGAAGGATCGGCATTACCACTTCCCGTTGCTCGCCGATTTCGAGCCCAAGGGCGCTGTCGCGCGCTTGTATGGTGCTTACGAGGACAAGGGCGGGGTGGCGGAGCGTGCGCTGTTCGTGGTCGACGGTGATGGCGTCATCCGCTGGAGCTATCTCTCGCCGATGGGCGTCAATCCGGGCGCCGACGGCATCCTCAAGGCGCTGGAATCGATGCACGCCGCTACGACGGAGCACGCGTCGTGAGCGGCACGCTGGCCGTGCCTGTCACCGCCGATGACCATGCGCTGGGCAAGGCCGATGCGCCGGTGACGGTGGTCGAATACGGCGACTACCAATGCCCGGCGTGCGGCATGGCGTATCCGTTCGTGCAGCAGGTGCTCGCCGAGCATGGCGCGCAGATGCGGTTCGTGTTCCGCAACTTTCCGTTGTCCGAGGCGCATCCGCTGGCGTCGATGGCCGCGCAGGTCGCCGAAGGTGCGGGCGCGCTCGGCAAGTTCTGGGAAATGCACGATTGGTTGTACGAGAACCAGCCGGTGTGGACGAGTACGGGCGCCGAAGGCATTGCCGATGGTGCGCAGGCCGTCGGCATCGAGCCACCGGCGCTGGAACAGGCGCTGGAGGATGAGCGGATTGCGGCGCGCGTCAGGCATGACTTCATGGGCGGCGTGCGCAGCGGCGTCAATGGCACGCCGAGCTTCTTCATCAACGGCCGTCTGCATGCCGGTGGATTCGACACGTTGGGTGCGGCGGTGGCGCGCGCGGCGGGCTCGGGTTGAACGATTGCCAACCTGCGGGCGTGACGTCGACGTTCGCGCACGCCCGGTAGCATCGCGTCGTCCCCACGTTGAAGGAATGCGGCATGTCCGATGAAATCTCCAAAACCCCGCTCGATCACGTCACCGATACGCTGTCGCAGTTAAAGGAGATGCGGCACTACTCCAAGAACAATGTCGAGATGCTGACGACGCAGTGGCTGCTGTTCGATGGCGAGCTGTCGAAGTTGAGGCGGGCGGAGAAGATCGAGGGACTGATGATCAGCCAGGGCGAGTTCTACGATGCGCTGGAGGCGGTGATCGCGGAGCTGGAGGAGTTGCAGGTGGAGTTGAAGCCTGTGGCTGAGGAGTAACCCGTTGCGTTGAGCCGGGGCGACTGCCCGTGTGGGAGCGACGGAAGTCGCGACTGATGCACGAGACATCAGGTCTGAAAGTTACAGTCCTGAGTGTCGGCATGCTGCTGTTGTGGTTGCTGTCGCGACTTCCGTCGCTCCCACAGGAGGAGTGAGGCCACGTAGCTCAGGCAGGCGTCAGCACGACCTTGCGGCAGTCTTCTTCCTTCTTGTCGAAGAGGCGGTAGCCCTCGGCGGCCTGGTCGAGGTCGAGGCGGTGGGTAATGATCGCTTCGGGTTTCAGGTCGCCGTTCTGGATGTGCTCGAGCAGGGCGGGCATGTATTGCTGCACGTGGGTCTGGCCCATGCGGAAGGCGAGGCCCTTGTCGAACGCATCGCCGAACAGGAAGCCATGGATGAAGCCGGAATACACGCCGGGTACGCTGACGGTGCCGCCGCGCCGGGTGGCCGCCATCGCCTGGCGCAGCGCCTTGCCGCTGCCGCCTTCGATCTTCAGCGTTGCCAGCACGGTTTCCACGGTGCTGCCCTTGGCTTCGAAACCGACGGCATCGATCGAAGCGTCGACGCCATGGTTGTTGGTCGCGGCGATGATCGTCTGCGCGGGATCGTCGTCTTCGTCGAAGTTGATTGGTTCAACGCCGTAGGTCGCTTTGGCGAATGCAAGCCGATAGGGATGGTGGTCGACCATGAAGATGCGCTCGACGCCGAGCAGGCGCGCGCAGGCAGCGGCCATGCAACCCACGGGGCCGGCGCCGAAAATGGCGAGCGTCGATCCGGGGCCGACGGCGGCATTGAGTACCGCCTGGTAACCGGTTGGCAGAATGTCCGAGAGGAAGAGCACCTGCTCGTCGGCGAGGCCTTCGGGCAACTTCAACGGGCCGACGTTGGCGTGCGGCACGCGCACTAATTCGGCTTGGCCACCCGAATAACCGCCGTAGAGATGCGTGAATCCGAACAGGCCGGCGCCGGGCGGAATCTGTTTCTTGTTGATGATGGCGCCGCGGGCAGGATTGGTTTCCTCGCAAGCCGCATAGAGTTGTTTCTCGCAGAAGAAGCACGTGCCGCAGGAAATGGTGAACGGGACGACGACGCGATCGCCGCGCTTGAGTCGCGTCACGCCGGAGCCGACATCCTCGACGATCCCCATGAACTCGTGGCCCATGATGTCGCCGTCCTTCATGCCGGGCACCTTGCCGCGATACAGATGCAGGTCCGAGCCACAGATCGCCGTGGCGGTGATGCGCAGGATGATGTCCTCGGGAAATTCGATAACGGGATCAGCCACGGTTTCCACGCGAACGTCGTGCGCGCCATGCCAGGTCAGTGCTTTCATCGGACATTCCTTTGTCGAAGGGCACGCATTGATGCCACGTCGAACGTGAGCGAAAGGACAACATGAGGATGAATTGCGGAGTGTCGCCGGCGTCGGATGCGTGAATGCGCGAGCGCCGCGGAGGCTTGGTTGAATCGACAGCTGCGGACCGAAGAGCATGCACGCGATCATGGATGATCGCGAACGGCCGTATTAACGAGCATCGGTTGGCGGCTTGAGCGGATGCGGCGTCGTCTTGCCCACACCTCGTTGATTCCTGATGACCATTGCTGGTGTGGGAACGACGTCAGTCGCGATAGCCAACCACGCGACGGCCGTAGTTCGACGCAGGTCCTACGACACGCGCGGGTCGATCTTGCAAGGCTTCTGTGAAGAGGTTCTGGCTGCAGGCAGCTATCGCGACTGACGTCGCTCCCACAAATTCTTCGTGGGCAATTAGCGGCCGGTGGCGCCGTACTTGGCTTTACGCTCCTGCACGGCGTTGCCGGATTCAAGGACGATGTGCTGTCGCAGCCAGTTGGCGAGGTCGGCTTCGGACAGGGAGCCTTCGGCGAGTCCGAGGGTGGTTGCGTATTTGTCTTCTTCGCTGGCTTCGACCGTGGCGCCGTTGAGCAGGAGGAACGCGCGGTAGCAGACATGGGCGGTGCGTTTGTTGCCGTCGACGAACGGGTGATTGCGGGCAAGGCCGAAAGCCAGGCTCGCGGCGAGGTCGGCAAGATCGGGGGCGGGGTCAGCGTAGGCATGCAGCTGCTGCGGGCGGGCGAGGGCGGAGTCGAGCAACCCTTCATCGCGCACGCCGCTGCTGCCGCCGTGCTCGGAAAGCTGGCGCTCATGGATGGCCAGCGCGAAGGCGCGTTCGACCCAGACAATCATCGACGGCTCCATCACTGGGCCAGCTTGCGCAGCACGGCGCGGTCTTCACGCATTACCCGCTCGGCAACCTCCATCTGGGCGGCGAGTTCGGGGTCGTAGACGGTGAGCTTGATGCCGTCGGGGGTTTCCAGCGCGAGCAGTTCGTCGCCTTTTTCCAGGCGGAGGCGGGCGAGCAGCTCCTTGGGCAGGATGACGCCGGCGGAGTTGCCGATGGCGGTGATCTTGAGTTTCATGGGTGTCCTCCAGTTATAACGGTTGTTATACGCCCGCCGCTGGGCTGGGCGCAACGTGCCGGGGGAGCGCCGGTTCGCGCGGTCGTGACGCGGGCGGTCCGCACGATCCATGCGATGGGACTTCGACCGTCGCCTGCAGGCAATCACCAATCGGGCATCCACGGGCGCGACGCCTATGTCCGCGTGCGCGGTGCGCGTGAGCACAACCTCAAGGACGTGGATGTCGACATCCCGCGCGATGCGCTGGTGGTGTTCTCGGGCATCTCGGGCTCGGGCAAATCGTCGCTGGCGTTCGGCACGTTGTATGCGGAAGCGCAGCGGCGCTATTTCGAGTCGGTGGCGCCGTATGCGCGGCGGTTGATCGACCAGGTCGGCGTGCCGGATGTGGATTCGATCGACGGCCTGCCGCCGGCGGTGGCGTTGCAGCAGCAGCGGGGAACACCGAGCGTACGGTCATCGGTGGGCAGCGTCACCACGTTGTCGAGCCTGCTGCGGATGTTGTATTCGCGTGCCGGCAGTTATCCGCCAAACCAGCCGATGTTGTACGCAGAGGACTTCTCGCCCAACACCGCGCAGGGTGCGTGTCCGCAATGCCATGGGCTGGGGCATGTGTATGCGGTGACGGAGCAGTCGATGGTGCCGGATCCGTCGCTGAGCATCCGTGATCGCGCGATCGCGGCATGGCCGCCGGCGTGGCACGGGCAGAACCTGCGGGACATCCTGGTGACGCTGGGCTACGACGTCGATACGCCGTGGCGGGATCTGCCGAAAAAAACGCGCGACTGGATCCTGTATACCGACGAGCAGCCGACGGTGCCGGTGTATGCCGGCTTCACGCC
>JAQGOI010000232.1 GCA_028293685.1 Lysobacteraceae bacterium
GGCGTGAACAGCCGTCTGACGCAGTACGTGCTGAAATCACCCATCGAACCAGGAATGCTTGTCCACGGACGTGGACTGCCACCTGGCATTTCAGTCTTTTGCAATCAGTCGCGAGCGTCTCAGGAGCCACACCATGTCTGACAACTTTATCTGGTATGAACTGATGACTACCGACGTCGCCGCCGCAAGAAAGTTCTACAGCGCGGTCGTTGGATGGGAAATGTCGGAAGGCGGCCAGCCGGGAATGCCGTACACGATCGTGTCTGCGGGAACGCGGGGTGTCGGCGGCATCGCGGCGCTTTCCACCGAAGCCGGCGACGCGGGGACGCCACCAGCCTGGATGGGCTACATCGGCGTGGATGACACCGATGCCACCGCGCGGCGCGTTGCCGATGCCGGCGGACGCGTTCTCCGCGCGCCCGATGACATTCCGCAGGTGGGGCGGTTCGCCGTCGTGGCAGACCCGGGCGGCGCGGCATTCATGCTGCTTGCGCCGCTGCCTCGCGACGATGTACCGCAGGCGCCGGAGCAGGGCACTCCGGGGACGATCGGTTGGCACGAGTTGTATGCCGGTAACGGCCAGCAAGCGGCGTTCGCGTTCTACTCGGCGCTGTTCGGATGGACGACCGTGGATGAGATGGACATGGGTGCGATGGGGAAATACCGCACGTTCGCCATCGACGGGACATCGCGCGGCGGCATGATGGACAAGCCAACCGAGATGCCGGTTGCGTCCTGGGGTTACTACTTCAACGTGGATGGCCTGGATGCGGCGATGACCCGCATTACCGTCAACCGGGGCAAGGTGCTGATGGGACCGCATGAGGTGCCCGGTGGCAGCTGGATCGTGCAGGCCACCGACCCGCAGGGTGCGCACTTCGCGCTGGTGTCGTTACGTCGATAGTTGCTCGCATCATGGGCAACGTGCGCCGATGGCAGGATATGGACATCTCCCATTGGCGAAGCACGCAGTTGCGGAAGGCGCACGCGGAACCTGACCGACACATCGACTAGCCGGTGGCTGTTCAGCGATTGCGAAGTCCTCCTGGCCGTCGCGGAAAGTACGCTCAGCAGCTGCCCGTTGCAGCTGGTGAGCTTGGATGAGGCCGGTAGTCGGACATTCGGTCAATCGCGATCCGGCGCTCCCAGTGGAAAGTAGCTGCGATAAGGCCGGGCCTCGTCGACGGCACGCGCGAACGACGGGCGCGCCAGCAACCTGCTCCGGTAGGCCCTGACGTTTGCGAACGCCGCGTCGATCGGATGCGTCCAGTCGGCATAGAAGAGAAAAGGCGCCGCCGCGCAGTCGGCCATGCTGAAGGTGTCGCCCGCCGCCCACTGGCGATCGGTCATGACGTTGTCGAGCCACCCATAGGCAGTGTCGAGCATGGCGCGCGCTACGGCCACGCCGTGCGCATCGCGGATGGTTTCAGGAAGCATGCGGTCGAACACTACTTTCTGCTGGGGCGTTGAGATGTAGTTGTCGAAGAAGCGATCCATCATCCGCACCTCGAGTGCGTCGTCGCGATCATCCGGGATCAGCTGCACCGGCCCTGGATGATGCAGGCCGAGGTATTCGATGATGCAGCTGGCTTCGACCACCGTGCGATCGTCGTCCACGAGCATCGGGAAGCGCCTGATCGGCCATCGCACCGCAAGCTCCTGCATTGCCGGGCTATCGGGGCCTTCGAGCAGGCGCATCTCGAATGGTGTGCCGTTTTCGTAGAGTGCGGTCAGGACTTTCTGGCAATAGGACGAGAAGGGGTGGGAATACAGCTGAAGGGGCATTGCGTCGCTCCTGGGGCCTGGCTGATGCGGGAATGATTGACTGGTTGGACGAACGGGCACCCCGGAAATCGACATAGCCAGCGAACACCCCTGTCCAAGGCGGGGGTCACCCTCGCGACGCACCGGCAAGACACTTTCGATAGCGTTGATCCACCTTGGTCGCGAACCATTGCGTCGTAAGCTTGCGGGTGATCTTCGGGCTGTCGAGGGTGATGTGCGGCAGCATCGCCCGTGGCAATGTTCGCCCGGCCTTTCGCTGGGCAAGGATGAACACGCCCGCATACAGAGGTGAGTGTTCGAATTTCCCGCTCCCACCCTGTTGCAGCGCACGGTGGATCTGCGAGGCGTCCATGTTCAGCGGCGCTGCCAAGGATCGCACTGCCATCTCGGTCGCGCCTGGCTGGTTGTCGCGGCGCGCGTTGTAGAGCACCAGGTCACCGTCGAGCGGGATGCGGATGCCAGAGGCGATGCCGACAGCCTGTTGGAACGCGGCGTTGCGGCTGGCGTAGAAGCCGGCGTTGTAGTCGGCAAATCGATACAGCGCCTGCGGATATGACGTCGGGTAACCAAGCAGGTGCGCTACGCCAAAATACAACCCGCCGCGCCGTGTGAATACTTCGTCGCGGATGGTCCCTGTCACGGGATACGGGTAGTCGTAGGCACGCGCATAGCGCTCAGCAAACGGGATGCTGACCTGCATCGGGCCGCCGGTATGCACGGGGTTGGCGTCGCCAAGCAGCCGCCGTCCCAACGGGACCGATCCGATGAAGTCGTCGTAGATGCGGCTCAGGTCCTGCTCGGTGCGCACGCCTGCAAGTCGCCGGTCGTAGCTTCTGCCGTCGGGTGAGGAAAACTGGAGCGCACCGCGCACCACGAACGCGGGAATGTCGTGCTGAAGGGCACGGCGTTCGATCTCGCCCAATGCGATCTTCGGCAGCCCCGGCACGACCGGATCGACATTGAAACCCGATTCCTGTTCGGTAACCGCCAGCGCCGCGCAGAGATTCCGCGTTGTCGGCTCGATGCCAAGCGAGGCAAATGCGGCATAGAGGTCGGTTGCCCAGCCCCTGCGGTCGGCGAGTCGCGATGGCAACAGGCTCACGATCTGCGCACGGACGTCTTCAGGACGGCGCGGAGCCTTCGGCTCGGTGCAGCCATCGAGCGCGATCATCGCGATGACCAGCACAAGTATCAGCGCGCGACGTGCCGTGGTCATCGGCGATGGACGGGTTGTCGTCGACAATCGGCCGCACTCCCTGAACCGACGACGCCGTAGCGCATCATCGAACGTCACTAGCCTTGTTTCTGCTGTTGGTCCGTCACGGCCCGCAGGCGGTCGCGCTCGGCCTTGTACAGCGCCTGCGTCTTGCCTGCGCTCAGCGATTGCGCCCGGGACAGGGCGGTCCGCGCACGACCGACATCGCCAGCCCGCTCGTACACGCGCGCCAGGGCGGCATAGAACCGATGCTCGTCCGGCTTGAGCTGGATCGCCCGTCCGAGGCTCTCGATCGCATGCGGGAGGTCGCCGGTGTGTTCGTAATCGAGTGCCTGCAGGAATTGCTGCAACGGATCCCTGCGCTCCACGCGGGCCAGGCGCTGCCGGTACTCGACTTCCCGTCGGTCGCCGATGCGGTGCAGCAGCTGCACCATGTTGAACAGTGCGCTGGCATCGGCCGGATCCAGCGCCAGTGCACGCTTGTAGGCGCGCTGGGCCGCCACGGCATCGCCGTTGTGCAGGTACATCACGCCGGCGTTGCTCCAGACGGTTGCGTATCCGGGATCCAGCGCCAGCGCGACTGCGATGTCGCGCAACGCGGCCGGCATCTGTCCTTCCTGGAGACGATCGACGGCGACGTTGTTGTAGTAATGGGCCAACAGGCGCTGGTGGGAGACGATCGCCGGCGTGTGACCTCCAAAGATCAGGTCAGCGGCAGGATCGACGGTGTACCGGTGCGATCCGATCCGCACGCCGGCATTGATGTGATTGTCCCGGTAGATCGTGCCATCGACCTCGCGCCACGACAGCGTTTCCCCCATTTCCTGCGGGTAGGCGTCGAGTCCGGCCTCCTTGGCCAGGGCCAGGACCATCAAGGTAAAGGTGAGGCAGTTGGCCTTGCGGAAGGCGTAAGCCTGCGCGACGGTGTAGGTCGCGTCCTCCTGGTACGTCATCCCGAGTCCCTGATCGTCGACCACGAAATTGATCAACCGCTGGAAGCGCCGCGTGGGCACAGGGTCGCCGTCCAGCAGGATGTCGTGCACCCGGGCCCGCAATTCGGCAGGCAGCGACATCACATCCGCCTCGGGCACCGGGTCCATGGCGGCGGCGGCAACGACGGGTGGGGCAACAATCGGTGGCTGCGCGCTGGCGGCAGCGCCAGTGCCTGGAGCTGGAACAGGAAGCGCCAGTGCGGCCGCAAGTAACCAATGGAACATCGCTGACCCCGAAACCCGTCGACGGGCAACCGTGCCGAGTCTAACGCCCGTGCGCGCCAGCCAGACAATGCCGGCAAAAGATCAGCGATTCGCGAAAGGTCGAAGTTCCAGCCAGGCTCCCGGTTCGGCGTAGCCATCAGTGACCGGTGTCACACCGCTCGTGTCGACGTCAATGATACGCAGCGAATAGCGGGCGAGCGTGAGGGATGGATCGACAAAAATCCGTCGATTGGCGAGCAGGTGCACGCCGTCGTCAGACCACTGGACAGCGGTGTATGCATGATTGTCGACGCGCGAGCGCGTGACCCGGCGGGCATGGAAGCCCTTAGCATCCATGACGAACAATGCTTCGTAGTAGCGGAAGTCCGGGGGATTGTCGAATTCGAACACTTCGCGGCTGAATGCAATGCGCTGGCCATCCTTGGACCAGCGTGGCGCATAGCCGTTGCCGACGGGCGTGGATTGTCCGTTGACGAAATCAACCATGTCCATCTCGTTGGTATGGGTGTCCGAATAGATCCCCCGCGTCCCGTCGGGCGAGAATTCCAGCGATCGCGGTTCCTGCAGGACCTGGTCGAACAGCATGAAAGACGCGCCGGTGGCGGCATCGACGCGATACACCAGCGAGCGCCACAGCGGTTCGAGGTTGCCGGTGTAATAGCCGGCATGAATGTAGAGGTTACGGCCGTCGGCCGACCAGACGGGCCGGGCCATTGCGGCGGGGCTCGGCACGCAGAACAGGTGCAGGTGACGGCGACCGTTCACCTCGATCACCGACAGGCAGTCGCGGCGACGATAACTGGATACGAACGCGAGGCGCTCGCCCGGGCCCCAGGCGGGGAACCGGGAATTGCCAGGCCCCGAAGAGACCTGGCGGAGTTGCCGGTTGGCCGGATCGACGATGCGGATGTCGAACTCGATGGAATCCGACGTTGCGGAGCCATGCTCGAAAGCGATCCGCGTGCCCCGGTCTGCCCAGGTACCCGCTTCGTCGAGTACGCCGTCGAGCAGAGGCGTCAACGGCCGGACTCCGGTCGATGAGCTCAACCAGAGATTGCTGCTGCGCAATGTGCCGTCTGCGTTCTGCTCCATCCGCTCAAACACGATCGCGCCGTGGATGGCCTGCTGTACAGGTGCTGCGAGCGTGACCACGGGTGCCGCGCTCGCGAGCGCAAGCAGCGCCGCGGCGTGGCTGGAAGCAAGTGCATGCATCGTGATCCCCCTGATGAGCTTGGAACGGGCTCGCACTCTTATCTTTCGCGCGCGTCGTTGATGGCGCGGTGAAATTCCTGCAGCAGGAATCTCGAACGGGGCGGGCTACGACACCGTGGGGCTGTCGACCGTGCCTACCAGCAGTACGGCTGCCGCCAGGTTCCAGATCAGCTGCGCCAACAGCACGCCGAGCAGGGATGTCATGGTCATGTTGGTCGCCGCCGCGGCGATGAGGACGCAGACCAGCAGGCTCGAGAACAGGCCTACGATGCCGATTACCCGATGCAATCCGCGGTTGCCGATCAGCGTTATCGACCAGGCCAGCGCACCGACGGCCTGCAGGATCCAGCCCAGCTTGGCAAGATCATTGAGCACGATGCCGATGTAGTAGATCAGCGCATAGGCGAACTTGATTTTTTCGGGAGAACCCGTGATCGCATCCATCGCGACGTGCGGTGTCACGAAGCCATCCAGGATCGTCGCTCCGATCATCGCGACACAGCCCATCAGATAGACCGCAAGTCCCGCGAGAACCAGCGGCCGTTGCAGCCCCAGGCGCCGGCCCAGCGTCGCATAGCCGAATGCGTAGGCACAGACGCTGGCGATCGCCACGCCGTGTACGACTTCCTTCAGAACCTGCAGCCTGGCGATTCCCTGCAGCACCTCCAATGCATTGCTGCCTCCGCCACCGTGATCGAGCGCGACGAAAATGGTCGAAACGACCGTGGCGGCAGCGATCGCCACGCCGGCGGAACGGGAGGGGGAGGTGGTTCGATCCAGCGGGAGCACGGCAGCCTGGGACATTGCGGAAGATCCTTTCGTGGTGACGCATGGCGGGTGTCGCCAAGCGTCTCGACACGCTGGCGGCAGCGTCTTTCCGCAATAGTTGGATTTGGTAAAGATTTGTAATGTCGGGGGCGTCCGGGCCAAACAAATCTTTACAGGGCGCTCGCATCGCCTGAACGCCCGAGCGCAAGGCTGCATGTGTCCGCAGTGCGCAGCGCGGGCATCCCTCGCAATCAGGAAGGTGACAGCAATGACCAACATAATCACGACACCGGCGGCCTCGACCGCCATACGAAGGAACCGGGTTGGCGGGTTGATGCGAGGGTCCGCGTTGACCGCCATGATCGCAGTGGGCGCCGCCATGCTGTTCCTCAGTGCCTCGCCCGGTGCGAGCGCCCTGGGTACATCCGGAGATGGAAATCACGACTCGCTGGTCGCGCGCATGCACGGCGGTGGGCATTCGCATGCGGCGATGCACGCGCATTTCGACAAGGCATTGAGCCAGGCGGGCGCGAGCGACGCACAGAAGCAGCAGATCGACGCGATCGTCAAGAGTGCCATGACCGATGAGCACGTCGACATGCAGCGGTACCATGCGTCGGTCAGCCAGTTGAAAGCCCTGCTTGTTGCGGATCCGATCGACGATGCGGCGATCGCGACCGTGCGTGCCGGGCAGGACAAGCTGGCGGTGGCGACCAGCAGGCGCCTGACGGATACCGCGGTCGCCGTGGCCAGGGTGCTAACGCCGGCACAGCGTGTGAAACTGGGCGCGGACATCGACCGGATGCTGGCATTGCACGGACACCGCCAGGCCGACTGATGTCACGTCGTCCGTTCACGCAACATCGATTGAATCATCCGATCCGATCCGCAGCTGCCGCCGTGTCCTGGCGGCCGTTGCGGATGCCGCGCCATCGAGCAGCATCGTGACCAAGCGCATCCTGATCATCGACGACGACGAGCGCCTGTGCGCGATGCTGGAGCAATACCTGTCGCAAAGCGGTTATCAGGTGACCTCCCGCCATACCGCCGGCGATGGCCTCAGCGAGCAACGGCGCGCGTCGCCTGACGCGATCATCCTTGACCTGATGCTGCCCGATGCCAGTGGCCTGGACGTGTGCACGCGTCTGCGTGAGTCCACGGGCATACCCATCATCATGTTGACTGCGCGCGGCGATCCCACCGATCGGGTCGTCGGCCTCGAGCTGGGGGCCGATGATTACCTGCCCAAGCCATTCGATCCGCGCGAATTGCTGGCCCGGTTGCGCACGGTGCTGCGTCGCGGCGCGGCGACGGTGAATCCCGTGATGCGATTCGGACGCCTGGAGATCGATCGCGAGGCGCGGCAGGTTCGCCTGGACGGGCAATCCAGGTCGCTCACCGGGTATCAGTTCGACATCCTGCTGGCGTTGGCCGAGCGCGCCGGCCGCGTGGTTACCCGCAACCAGTTGCTCGACGCCGTATCCGGGCGGGCATTGGACGCGTTCGACCGCAGCATCGACGTGCATATCTCCAACATCCGCGCCGCCATCGAGGACAATCCGCGGCAGCCAAAACGAATCCTGACCCTGCGTGGCGCCGGTTATCTATTCGCCCGCGCACAGGACGACGACGGAGCCGCGTTGTGATCCAGCGTCTGTACATGCGGATCTATCTCACCACGCTGGCCTCGCTGGCTGTCGTGGTGATTCTCACGGCGCTGGTGTGGCAGTTCACCGCCGAGCGCGTGGCGGACGCGCAGCAGGACCGCTTCATTGCAGCGCTGGTCGGTGCTGCCCTGCCAGCCAATGTCGGCAGTGCAACAGGTCAGGAGACGCTGGCGCGGGTGGTCGTGCCGCCCATCGCCGGGCTGGTTCTGTACGCGCCCGATGGCGTCCGTATCGCGGGGGCCGGCAACGAAGCCGGCATTGGCGGCCATTCATCCTTCAGTTCGCACTCCGGTTACGTCCTGCGAAAGATCCGGCTCGACGACGGTCGCATCATCCTCGCGCGCATGGACTCGGGTTCAATGCATCGGCATCTTGGTGGACTCGCCCTGACGGCGTTGATCGCCCTGGCGGTCGCACTGGGGACGTATCCGGTGATCCGCCAGTTGACGCGACGGCTTGAAGGGCTTGCCGGCAGCGTCGATCGTTTCGGACAGGGGGACCTGACCGCGCGCGCGGCGATTTCAGGCCAGGACGAAGTATCGCGCCTGGCCGCCACGTTCAACGCCATGGCGGATCGGGTCGGCTCATTGCTCGACGCGCATCGCCGCATGCTGGTCAATGCCTCGCATGAACTGCGATCGCCGCTCGCGCGCGTGCGGATGGGCCTGGAGCTTTATGCCACCGACCCAAGGCCGGACCTGTTGCAAGGCATGCGCCACGATTGTGCCGAGATCGACGACCAGA
>JAQGOI010000234.1 GCA_028293685.1 Lysobacteraceae bacterium
AGCACGAGCCCGGGCCCATTCGGCGAAAGCAGAACCAGTCCCGGCAGGTCGTCGTCCGCCCCGTAACCGACGCCGTCGGCAACCGCTCCGCCGGTACCGGGGCCGACCGGCACTTCGACCGGGTCGAGGATCTGATCGTTGTTGACGTCACCCACACCGTCGTACATCGGCTCGCCGCTGCTGGCCGGATCGCCCAGAGCGGTCGCGCGTCCGGGATTGCCTCCATTGTCGGCAACGCCCGCCATGTCGATGCCGGGCGTGAATTCCACGTAGCGCTCATCGGACGGTCCAGTCGAGCACGGCGGAACGCCGCGGAAGAACGGCGGTGGCAGTTCGAGGCAGGCATCGGGATCGGTGAGGATCAGATAGCCCGTCTGATCGATGCCTGGAAACTGCATCGGCGTGGCGTTGGTCGCGATGCCGAGCGCGTCCAGCGCCCCGTCGGCGTGGATCACCAGGGGCCAACCGCTGGCGAACTCGATGCCGTAGGGCAGCGTGGGCTTGTAGCGCGGGGCTTCGATATCGAGCTTGACCAGGGGCGAAGGCTTCGTGCTGGTGCTGGTGTTCGTGCTCGAGTTGGTCGCGGCAACCTGCACGCCGGCCAACGGGTGCATGGTCGCCGTGATGTCGGCCTGTACTGGCGAGGTTGGCCTGTCGGCATTGATCGTCAATGCCGCGGCGACGGCCAGCGTCAGGATGCTGAACATTGGCAGGTTCATTGGCAGGTCCGTGGTGGTGACCTCTTCGACAACGACGCGCCCTGGCAACACCGGTCATGTGCGTGTCCTGCGGAAGTTTTTGCCCGCGTTTACAATGCGCGTCCGCTTCCCGCCCGGCTCCCATGTCTTCCGCTTTCGGCACCGAAACCGTGCTGGATGTCCGTCACTGGACGGACGATTACTTCAGCTTCACCACCACCCGCGACGACGGTTTCCGTTTCGACAACGGGCAGTTCGTGATGATCGGCCTGCAGGTTCCGCAGCCTGACGGCGCGCTACGGCCGCTACTGCGTGCGTATTCGATCGCCAGCGCCAATTGGGAAGAGCAGCTGGAGTTCTTCAGCATCAAGGTGCCAAACGGCCCGCTGACGTCACGACTGCAGCACATCCAGCCCGGCGACACACTGCTCGTCGGCCGCAAGCCCACCGGTACGCTGCTGCTCCATGACCTGCATCCCGGGCGGAATCTATACCTGCTGGGAACGGGAACCGGCTTAGCGCCATGGCTGGCGGTGATCAAGGACCCCGAAACCTACGAGCGCTTCGATACCGTCGTGCTGACCCATGGCGTACGCAATGCCAGCGACCTTGCGTATCGCGACTACATCGTCAACGAGCTGCCGCGACATGAGTTCCTCGGCGGGCAGATCGCGACGAAGCTGAAGTACTACCCGTCGGTGACGCGCGAGGGATTCGTTTTCGACGGTCATGACCGACGCGGCCGGCTGACCGACCTGCTCGACAGCGGACGCATGGCCAGCGATCTCGGGATGCCGCCACTCGATGCGCAGCACGACCGCGCGATGATCTGCGGCGGTCCGCAGATGCTCGCCGACTTCCGTGCGCTGCTGGACGCGCGGGGTTTCAGCGCCGCCCCACGCATCGGTGTGCCCGGGCATTACGTCTACGAACGGGCGTTCGTGGAGAAGTAGCGGCGCTTGCGGTTGCTCTTTGTGGGAGCAGGTTGCTGCACTTTGGGAGCAGGTTGCTGCTCTTGTGGGAGCGACGTCAGTCGCGATCGGGGCTGGCATCGCGACTGACGTCACTCCCACAAAAAGCCAGCTTCACCCTCCACCTTTAATACTTGCTGTAACTCGTTGAATTGGCTGCGTCTCAATTCCTGCGACAGGCAAGGTACTAAAATAGGCACCATGCCCGACCTCACCGACCGCCAGCAGGCCATCCTGACCTTCGTCCGCGAGCGCATCGCGGCTGACGGCATGCCTCCGACCTGGGCGGAGATCGCGCGCGCGTTTGGTTTCCGCCAGACCCGCGCGGCGCAGAAACACCTGCAGGCGCTGGAAGCCAAGGGCTATCTGACGCTGTTGCCCGGTAAAGCGCGGGGCATCCGGCTGCCTGGAACCGGAGGCATGGCACGTCGCAACGATCCGCTGCAGTTACCCATTCTCGGACGGGTCGCCGCAGGCATGCCGATCGGTGCCGATGCCCCGATCGACGCGGACGCCGAGCGCCATCTGTTGCTGGATGGCGGGCTGTTTTCTTTGCCACCGGATTACCTGCTGCGCGTGCAGGGCGATTCGATGCGCGATGACGGCATCCTCGATGGCGACCTGGTCGCGGTGCATCGCACATCGCAGGCACGCAGCGGCCAGGTCGTGGTCGCACGCGTGGATGACGAAATCACCATCAAGCGCCTGCTGGTCACGGCCGATGGCATCCGTCTGCTGCCGCGTCATCCCGACTTCGCGCCGATCACGGTCCAGCCCGGCCAGGACTTCGCCATCGAAGGCGTGTACTGCGGCCTCATCCGGAAGGGCTGACGTGGGACAGGTCGTTGCGCTCGATGCGTTGCTGTCCGACCCACGCGTCTGGCGTGGCCAGCCGACAACCGCGCTGCCAATGCCGACGCAACCCACCGGCCATGCGGCACTGGATGCCGCCCTGCCCTGGGGTGGCTGGCCCGAAGCGGCGTTGACCGAACTGTTGCTGCCGGCTGACGGGCTCGGTGAACTGCGCCTGCTGTTGCCGACGCTGGCGCGACTGACACAGAGCGGGCACGACATCGCGATCGTCGCACCACCCTACCTGCCCTATCCCGCCGGCTGGCGACAGGCCGGTGTCGACTTCGCGCATGTGCACCTGGTCGATGCCAGTGCACGCGATGCCCTGTGGGCGAGCGAGCAATGCCTGCGCGCGGGTTGCCTGTCGGCCGTGCTGTGCTGGCCGCAACAGGCGGACGACCGCGCCTTGCGCCGCCTGCAGGTCGCCGCCGACACGGGGCGGGTCATGGGATTCGCATTCCGCGATGCGCGCGCCGCGCGCAATCCGTCGCCAGCAGCGCTGCGCATCGCCATCGACAGCACGCCGCCGCAATTGCGCGTGCTCAAGTGTCGCGGCGGACTGGCGCCGGTGCGGCCAATTCCCATCCACGCGCCTGCCGCGGCCTGATGGCGGCCGACTGCAATGCTCTGGGCCTGCATCCTCCTGCCGCAACTGGCGCTTGATGGCGTCCTCCGCCGCCATCCGCAACCTGAGCGTCCGCTTGCGCTGGTGACAGGGCCTGCGCAGAAGCGCGTGCTGGCTGCCGTCAATCCGGCCGCAGCGCGCGCAGGCCTGCACGCCGGACAGGCGCTCGCGGCGGCGTATGCCTTGTTGTCGGACTTCGCCACGGTCGAATACGACACTGACGAAGTCGCGCGCTGGCGCGATTTCCTGGCGGCATGGGCGTATCGCTACAGCTCACAGGTCGGGATCGTTTTCGAGGACGCGATCGTGCTGGAGATCCAGGCGAGCCTCAGCCTGTTCGGCCCCTGGCCGCACTTCGAGCGGCGACTACGCGAGGACCTGGTTGCGCTGGGCTTTTCACACCGCATCGCCGTCGCGCCGACGGCAAGGGCCGCATGGCTTCTGGCCGACACGCACGATGGCCTTGCGTTGACGCAAGCCTCGATCCTGGACAACACCCTCGCCCGCGTTCCCGTCGCACACGCACGGCTGGATGCGAAGACGGCGCAGGCGTTGCATGCGATGGGCTTGCGCCGGCTGGGGCAACTGTTCGCCGCTCCACGCGCGTCGCTGCTGCAACGTTTCGGCAGTGGCCTGCTCGACCACCTCGACCGCATGCGTGGGATCGCGCCCGATCCTTTCCCGCTGTATCGACCACCGGATCGCTTCGACCTGCGGCTCGAACTTCCCTATGACGTCGAATACTCCCAGGCCCTGCTGTTTCCGTTGCGACGCATGACGGCCGATCTGGCGGCTTTCCTCACCGGCCGCGATGGCGGCGTGCAACGTTTCGTGTTGCATCTTGAACACGAAGACCATCCCGACACCACCGTCGTCGTCGGCCTGCTCGCCGCCGAGCGCGATCCGGCCCTGTTGTTCGAACTGGCACGCGGCCGCCTTGAACAGGCGAGGATTCCCGCACCAGTGCGTGGATTCCGCCTGATCGCGGAAGAGCTTCCGCCATTTGTTCCCGCCGGACGCGAACTGTTCGATGAGCGTGCATCGCAGGCGGTGCCCTGGACGACATTGCGCGAACGCCTGCGTGCGCGACTGGGCGACGATGCGGTCTACGCACTTGCGCCGGCCGACGACCATCGTCCGGAACAGGCATGGCGGCGCATGCCGTTGCCCATGGCACTGCCCTCGGCCATCGAAGCAGCGCCGCGACCGACGTGGCTGCTGCACAGGCCAATCCCCCTGCGCGATTCCAGCCTGCGCATCGTGACCGGTCCCGAACGCGTGGAAAGCGGATGGTGGGATGGCGGCGATATCCGCCGCGATTATTACGTCGTCCAGACCAGCAGCGGCCAGCGCGCGTGGGCGTATCGCGGCGTGGGCGAATCGGACACGCCCTTCATGCTGCATGGGTGGTTTGCGTGACGGAACAGCAGCCATTGACGCATGACCTCCGGGGCAAGAGCACCCCTCCCAAACCATCCCCTTCGCCGCGCGAAAAAGAGGGAGACAAGCTTCTTTCGCTGTGCGAAAGGGATGGAGAAGGGTCTGTCCCCGCTTCGCCTGGGAAGAAGCAGAACGCCGCTTACGCCGAGCTGCATTGCCTGTCCGATTTCAGCTTCGGACACGGCGCGTCAAGCGCGGGCGAACTGTTTACCCGTGCGCAACAGCAGGGCTACCGCGCGCTGGCGATCACCGACGAGGCATCGTTGGCCGGCATCGTGCGTGCGCTGGAAGCATCGCGTGCGACCGGCGTGCCGTTGATCGTCGGCAGCGAGATCACACTCGACAATGCATCGGAAAAGCCGGGATTGAAGCTCGTACTGCTGGTCGAAAACGCCATCGGTTACGGCACGCTGTGCCGGTTGCTGACACAAGGCCGCCGACGCTCGGTCAAGGGCGGCTATTCACTGACGCGCAGCGATATCGACAATGGTCTTCCCGGCCTGCTGGTCCTCTGGGTGCCCGATGCAACGCCCTCGCCTGCGGACGGCCAATGGCTGAAGCAGCGCTTCGACGGCCGCCTTTGGCTGGCAGTGGAGCTGCACCGCGGCGCCGACGACGCCCACCGCCTGCAGGCGTTGCTGGCGCTGTCGCAAGCGCTGGGCATTCCCGCCGTCGCCAGCGGCGATGTGCACATGCACGTACGCGGTCGTCGTGCGTTGCAGGACACGATGACGGCGATCCGCCATCGCACGACGATTGCATTGGCCGGAAAACGCCTGTTTCCCAATGGCGAACGCCACTTGCGTACGCACCGTGCGCTGGCTGCGATCCATCCGCGGCACCTGCTCACCGAAACGCTGCGCATTGCCGAGCGTTGCACGTTCGCGCTCGACAAGGACCTGCAGTACGAATATCCGCACGAGCTGGTTCCCGCCGGCCACACCCCTGCAACATGGCTGCGCAAATTGACCGAAGACGGCATCGAACGGCGCTGGCCTGGCGGCAGCGGCGAAATGAACGCGCTGGCGCGCGCCAAGGCACTGCCGCTGATCGAAAAGGAACTCAAGCTGATCGCGAAGCTGTCCTACGAACCGTATTTCCTGACTGTGCACGACATCGTCGATTTCGCATGCCGGCGCGGCATCCTCTGTCAGGGACGCGGATCGGCGGCCAATTCCGCGGTCTGTTTCGTCCTGGGCATCACCTCGATCGATCCAGGTCGGATGAACATGTTGTTCGAACGATTCCTGTCGGAGGAGCGCAAGGAGCCGCCGGACATCGATGTCGACTTCGAACACGAGCGGCGCGAGGAAGTCATCCAGTACATCTACACCCGTTACGGCCGCGAACGTGCCGCCATCGCGGCGACCGTGATCCGTTATCGCGCGCGCAGTGCGGTGCGCGATGTCGCGCGCGCACTCGGGCTGCCCGAAGACCAGCTGGCGCAACTCAGCCGGAGCACGAGTTCATGGAGCAGCGATGCACCGGCATCCGAGCGTCTGCGCGAATACGGGTTCGATCCAGCCAGTCCGCTGATGCAACGCCTGGTCATGCTGGTCGGGCAGCTGCTCGGCAAGCCGCGGCATCTTTCGCAGCATGTCGGCGGTTTCGTGATCTCCGAGGCGCCACTGCACACGCTGGTCCCGGTCGAAAATGCGGCGATGGCCGATCGCACCATCATCCAGTGGGACAAGGACGATCTCGACATCCTCGGCCTGCTCAAGGTCGACGTACTCGCGCTGGGCATGCTCACCTGCGTGCGCAAGGCGCTGGACCTGATGCGCACGCATCGCGGACGCGACCTGACGCCGGCAACGATTCCTGCGGAAGATCCCGTCACCTACGCGATGATCCAGCGCGGCGATGTCATCGGCACGTTCCAGGTCGAATCGCGCGCGCAGATGGCGATGCTGCCGCGGCTCAGGCCGGCGTGTTTCTACGACCTGGTGATCGAGGTCGCCATCGTGCGGCCGGGCCCGATCCAGGGCGGGATGGTGCATCCCTACCTGCGCCGGAGGCAGGGACTTGATCCGGTCGAATACCCGTCCGAGGAACTCAGGCCGGTGTTCGAACGCACGCTGGGCGTGCCGTTGTTCCAGGAACAGGTGATGCAACTGGCGATCACCGCGGCCGAATACACGCCCGGCGAGGCCGACCAATTGCGCCGTGCGATGGCGGCGTGGAAACGCCATGGCGGGATGGGACCACATCATGATCGCCTGGTCTCGCGCATGGTCGAGCGCGGCTACACGCTGGAATTCGCCGAGCGCATCTTCGAGCAGATCAAGGGCTTCGGCAGTTATGGCTTCCCCGAATCGCATGCCGCCAGCTTCGCGCTGATCACCTATGTCAGCTGCTGGATCAAGTGTCACGAACCGGCGGCGTTTTCCTGTGCGCTGTTGAATTCATTGCCGATGGGCTTCTACCAGCCGCCGCAACTGGTCGCCGATGCACGCCAGCATGGCATCGACGTACGTCCGGTGGATGTGCGTTACAGCGACTGGGATTGCACGCTGGAGGCCGATGACTCCTGCATCACTCCTTCCCCCGCAACCGGTGGAAGTCAAACCCCACAGCCTGCCTTGCGCCTCGGCATGCGCCTGATCCATGGCATGCAGCAAACGGTGGCCGAACGCATCAGCGCCGCACGCACGCAAGGCGCTTTCCTTGATCTTGAGGATCTTGTCGCGCGTGCCGACCTGGATCGCGGCAGCCTGGATCGCCTGGCTGAAGCGGGCGCGCTGCGCGGGCTCGCCGGGCATCGGCATCGCGCACGCTGGCACAGCGCAGCGACGGAAAAACAACTGCCGTTGTTTGCAGCCGAAGGCGTCATCGATGCCCGTGGCAGCGCCGAGCAGCGCATCGCCATTCCGCCGCCCAGTGCCTTCGAGGATACGCGCGCCGATTACGCCAGCGTCGGGCTGACGCTGGGCACGCATCCGGTCGGACTGATCCGTCGCCAGTTGCAGCAACGCCGCTATCAACGTTCGTCCGAGCTTGCGCAGTGGCCCAACGGTCGTCGTGCGCGCTACGCGGGTCTGGTGATCCTGCGCCAGCGCCCGCAGACAGCCAGCGGCGTCACCTTCATGACGCTGGAAGACGAAACCGGCATGGTCAATGTCGTCGTCTGGGCGCAGGTCGCCGAACGCCAGCGTCGCGTTTTCCTGGAGTCGAGATTGCTCGCGGTCGAAGGCCGGATGGAGTCGGCCGAAGGCAGCCAGCACCTGATCGCGACGAAGCTCGACGATCTTTCCGCCCTGCTTGGCGGGGTTGCAACGACGTCGCGCGATTTCCGCTGATCAGGCCGCGCGCATCGCCGGGCGCAACGCATCCCGGTACCGCCGGCTGCACGGAATGACGACACCATCGTCCATCACGATCCTGGCGTCGCCGGTATCCAGCGGTTCGATTTGCGCGATGCGGTCGAGGTTGACCATGTAGCTGCGGTGCACGCGGGTGAAACGTGCGGGGTCGAGCTGGTCCTCGATCGCCGCCATCGTCGCCCGCAGCGGATAGTCGCGGCCGCGCAGATGCAGGTTGACGTAGTTGCCCGCCGCCTGAAGCCACTCGACATCACTGGCGGCGATCAGGAACTCCTTGCCGAGTTTGCGCACGAGAAAGCGCTCGGGGCGCGCGGTCGGCCCGCCAGGCGCGGCCTCGCCGTCCGCGCCGGCCAGGACACTCGCCTCGCCCTGCCAACGACGCATCAGCAGCCGGTAGCCCTCGATGGTCATGACGACGGTGGCATACGAGCGCACGTCTTTCAGGTACTCGTAGCCGAAACCGCGAAGCCAGGGGCCGAAGTCGTAGTGATCGCCCAGGCTCATATAGATCAGCTTGCGGATGGCGACCATGCCAGCGACGTGCAGCGCCGACCAGACGACGCTCGCCAGCAGGTGCCAGCGCAGGGCACGGCGCCACGTGTCGAAGTGCATCGGCATCCGCCGGGTGAACCAGACCAGCGCAGGCACCAGCGCGAGTGCCATCAGGTTGCTGCTGCCCTCCCATACCGCCGGCTCCCAGTCGGCAAACCGCAGACCCTGACTGTGCACATCCATCAGCGAGGTCACGCCGCCGGCAATGCCGTTGAACAGGTAGAGCCCGACCCAGAAGCCGATCTCGAACACGGGCTTCCAGGGCCGGTAGCGCTGCCATGCGGTCGAAGGCCGGTTGTTGGTGGCTGCATCCATGCGTGCATTGTGATGGCGACACTGGGCATTGTGTGGGGACCGCAGCGATCGAGTCGTCCCACCATCCCGCGGTTCGTCCCGGAATGCCAAGGGCTGGTCACTTGCCGCTGTTCGATCCGGCATTGCGCATGCAGCATTGGTGGAGATGCAAAGGCCCAGACGTTGCAGCGCCATGGGCCCACCATTGCAACCGCGCGAACAAGATCACCAGGGAAAAGTGATGAAAAGAAGAAGCTTGCTCAAGGCCGCGATCGGACTTCCCCTGCTGCCGGGGCTTTTCTCCACCGGATCCGCATGGGCCAACGCCGGTACGGCTCGAACGCATTTCCGCGTACGACCCGGCGATCGCGGATGGCCATCGGCGGCAAGCTGGGATGGCCTGGGCCGAGCGGTGGAAGGACGGCTGCTCAAGCTGCAGTCCCCATTTGCCGGCTGCGATGCAACGCCGGTCAGCGCGGCGTGCAGCGAAGCGCTCGCGCATCTGGACAACCCGTTCCAGGTGGGCGATCAACCGGCATTGACGCAGACCAGTGGCTGGCTCGATGCCTGGACGTCGCAGCCCAGCGCGTATGCGGTTGCCGCGAAGAACGCCGCTGATGTCGCCGCAGCCGTCGATTTCGCGCGCCAACACCACCTGCGCCTGGTCATCAAGGGCGGCGGACACAGCTACCAGGGCACCTCCGATGCGCCGGATTCGCTGCTGGTGTGGACGCGGCACATGAACGATGTGACCGTGCATGACGCCTTCATTGCGAAGGGATGCGCCGGCTCGGTCGCGCCGCAACCGGCCGTTACCGTTGGCGCTGGTGCCATGTGGATCGACGCCTACGATGCGGTCACGACACGCGGCGGGCGCTACGTACAGGGTGGTGGCTGCACGACGGTCGGCGTGGCCGGTCTTGTCCAGAGCGGCGGTTTCGGCAGCTTCTCCAAAGCTTACGGCACGGCAGCGGCGGGTCTGCTCGAAGCGGAGATCGTCACGGCCGATGGCCAGGTTCGAATCGCCAACGCCTGCACCAACCCGGATCTGTTCTGGGGGATCAAGGGCGGCGGCGGTGGCAGCCTGGGCGTCGTCACCCGGTTGACCCTGCGCACGCGCGAGTTACCGGAGACATTCGGCGCCGTGTTCGGTGCGATCACGGCGTCCACGGATGACGCGTATCGGGCGCTGGTCGCAAAGGTCATCGATTTCTACGCTAGCGATCTGTTCAATCCGCACTGGGGCGAGCAGATCGCCTTCAAGGGCGGCAATGTCGTCAGCATCTCCATGGTTTTCCAGGCGCTGAGCCAGCAGCAGGCGCAGGACGCATGGGCGCCGCTGCTCGACTGGGTCCGCGCGAACGATGCGTATTCGTTCGGAAGCCCACTGAAAATCATGGCGCTGCCGGCCCGGCATTTCTGGGACCCCGAGTTTTTCAAGCGACACGCCCCGGGATTCATGGTCGCGGACGACCGCCCGGGCGCGCCGCGACACCATGTCGTGTGGAAAGGTGATCAGGACCAGGTCGGGTGGTTCATCCATGCGTATCAATCGGCATGGATTCCCGCATCGTTGTTGCACAAGGACCGGCAATCGCGCCTGGTCGATGCGTTGTTCGCCTGCACGCGTCACTGGGACGTGGGATTCCACTTCAACAAGGGTCTGGCGGGCGCGCCGGCCGACGAAATCGCTGCAGCCCGCGATACCGCAATGAACCCGGACGTGCTCGACGCCTTTGCGTTGGCCATCATCGCCGGCGGTGGTCCACCGCGGTTCGCCGGCATGCCGCATGTGGCCTTGGACCTGGCATCGGCAAAGGATGACGCCAGCCACATCGGCAAGGCGATGGAGGCGCTGTTGAAAGCGGCACCGGGTGCGGGCTCGTACGTATCGGAGAGCGACTATTTCCGTCCGGACTGGCAAACGGCTTTCTGGAGCAGCAACTATCCCAGGCTTGCGCAGGTCAAGAAAAAACATGATCCGGACGGCTTGTTCTTCGTGCGTCACGGCGTGGGTAGCGAAGCGTGGAGCGACGATGGATTCAGGCGACGCCACCGTTGAAGGTCGACCAGAAACCGAGATCGCAGAAGTCCCGGGCTCACGAACTCCTGACGACACGTCGCCCACGATCGCTGCTCGACAGGGAGTGACCCATGCGCCGATTTTTCAGCAGTCTGCTGCTCCTGCTCGGCATGCTTGCCGGCTGCTATCCAAAAGGCGATCCGGACAAGCCCATCCCGACACTTCTCGTGCCTGCACTTCAACCGGCTCACCGGCTGGTCGTGGTGCTGCCCGGTCGAGGCGACGACCTGCGCGGTCTACAACGCGCCGGCATTGCACAGGCCATCCACTCGCGATGGCCCGACGCTGATGTCGTGCTCACCGGCCTTGCCATGGGCTACTACCTGAAGGGCAATGCCATCAGCCGATTGCACGACGAAATCATCGCTCCCGCGCGTGCGCGCTACGGCGAGGTATGGCTGCTGGGTGCGTCGCTGGGGGGATTGGGCGCGTTGATGTATGACGGACAATGGCCCGGCACCGTTGATGGCATCGTATTGATGGCGCCCTATCTCGGCGAAAAACCCCTGTTGCGGCGGATCGACGCCGCTGGCGGCATCGCGCGATGGAACCCGGGGCCTGTGCCGGCGCAGATCGACGGCAACAACTTCCAGCATGAACTCTGGCGTCACCTGCAAACCTGGTCGCGCGACCCTTCGCGTTCCGCGAATGTGTGGCTGGCGTACGGCGACCACGATTACCTGCGCGAGACCATGCCGTCGTTGACTCCGCTGCTACCGCCCTCGCATGTGTTCGTGCGACCCGGTCGTCATGCCTGGCATGTATGGACTCCGGCAACCGTCGAAATCCTGGCCGCGATCAAAACGCAGCGCGCTCACGCACTGCCATGACGCAGCCAGAGCAAGGCGGATGCTTCGTCGGGGAACACGCGAGCCGTAATGCCGTATTCCATCGCCAGCAGGATGCCCACCTCATCCTGATGCTGGCGCTCGTGCCGCGTCTGGACAACGGCCACGCGAAACCCGGCGATGTCCAGCGATGCGACTTTCCTGATCATCGCCGCAAGGTCGGCTTCAGGGATGACTTTGCCGGACAACTCCAACACGACCAGTATCCGGTGCAATCCAGCGTCCTTGGCCAGCGCCAGGTTGTGGATCCAACGCCGGTAGGCGGCATCGACGTGGCCTCCCTCACCCTTGATGTCGATGCGCAGAATGCCAGGCGTGCTCCGGTCCTGGGTCATGACGACAGGACCAAAATCTCCCTGCGCGATGGTGTGCAAACCAGAGCGTGGG
>JAQGOI010000235.1 GCA_028293685.1 Lysobacteraceae bacterium
GCGGCGCGGCGGGGACCGTCATTGCCGATTCCCTTCGCGGCGCGGCTCGGCTGAAAACGGCGCACATCCAAGTGCGCCGCCCTACGGGTCGTCATACGGTAGAGAGCGTCGATCATCTCTAGAGGCCACAACAAGCAGCAATGCTTTGCTGTCGTTGCCTTGGCCGCTAAAGATGCGCAGCAGCCATTCCATTCCGAAGACCCGGAGGGCGGCGCGCATGGATGCGCGCCGTTTTCCGACCGAGCCATGGATGGCGAGTCGGAAAATCCCGACTGCTCCCGTAATTTGAAGTGAGCTCTGTAATGGGAAAGCTGCTTTCTTTTGGTTACTTTTCTTTGCAGCTCTCAAAGAAAAGTAACTCGCCTACGGCGAAAGCGTCTAAAGAGCCGCAGGCAAATCCACACCAGGCAACGTCCCTGGATCCCCGCCTTCGCGGGAATGACGAGCGACGAAAACCACTCGCCTACGGCGAAAGCGTTTAAAGCCGCCCGCAGGCAATCCCAACCAGATCAAATCTCGACCTGCGCCCCCAACTCAACAAGCCGGTTCCCCGGGATCCGGAAGAAATTCGTCGCCGGCGCCGCGTTGCGATGCATGACCGCGAACAACTTGTCGCGCCACACCGGCATGCCATGGTGTTTGGTCGCGACGATGGTTTCGCGACTTGCGAAATACGTCGTGTCCATCGGGTCGAAATAGATGCCGCCCTGGTCGCACGATCGCATCAATGCGAGCGGGACGTCGGGAACTTCCATGAAGCCGAACCGCACCAGCACCTGGTAGAAATTGTCGCCGATCGGGGAGATCTTCAGGCGCCGGTCCTTCGGCGAATACGGCACGTTGAGGGTCTCGACCGTCAGGAAGACATTTCGCTCGTGCAGCACCTTGTTGTGCTTGAGGTTGTGCAGCAGCGCATGCGGCACCATGCCCAATTGTGCGGTGAGGAAAATGGCCGTGCCAGGCACGCGCGTCGGCGGCGCCAGCAGCAAACCGGGCAGGAAGCTGTCCAGCTGCAAGCCCTCTTTGCGGATCTCGGCATACAGCAGGATGCGGCCGTGGCGCCACGTGCGCAGCAGCGTGAATACCAGCACGCCCAATGCGATCGGCACCCATGCGCCGTCGAGGAACTTGACGCCGTTGGCAATCAGGAAGGCGATGTCGATGACCGCAAAGACCACGCACAGCGGCAGCACCCACCAGCGTGAATCGGTCCAGCGTGCACGCGCCACCAACGCCAGCAACAGGGTGTCGATCAGCATCGTTCCCGACACCGACACGCCGTAGGCCGAGGCCAGTGCCGTCGAGCTGCGGAAGGTCAGCACAAGGGCGATCACCGCAACCATCAGCGCCCAGTTGACGCCAGGGATGTAGATCTGACCGATCGTCTCGCGCGACGTGTGCTTGATTGCCATGCGCGGGATGTATCCCAGCTGCATCGCCTGGCGAGCGACCGAAAACGCGCCGGTGATGACGGCCTGCGATGCGATCACCGCAGCGGCCGTCGCGAGACCGATCATCGGGTAGCGCGCCCACTCCGGTACGCCGAGGTAGAACGGATTGGCGACCGACGCCGGGTCCTGCAGCACGAGGGCGCCCTGGCCCAGGTAATTCAACATCAGCGAGGGCAGTACAAAGAAAGTCCAGGCGCGCCGGATCGGCTTGACGCCGAAATGCCCCATGTCCGCGTACAGCGCCTCGCCACCGGTAATCGCCAGCACGACCGCGCCGAGGATGAAGATGCCATGCCAGCCGTGCGTCATGAAAAACAGCACGCCCCACCACGGATTGAACGCCTGCATCACACTCGGATAGTGGGTGATGTTGAGGATCCCGATCGCGGCGATCGACAGGAACCACACGATCGTCACCGGCCCGAAGACCCTGCCGACCTTCGCCGTGCCGAAGCGCTGGCCCATGAACAGCACCAGCATGATCGCGACGGCGATGGGCACGATCCAGTGATGGAATGCCGGTGCGACGACCTGGATGCCTTCCAGCGCGCCGAGTACCGACACCGGCGGGGTGATCACGCCATCGCCGAAGAACAGCGATGCACCGAAGATGCCGAGGATGCCGACCACGTAGGTGGGACGGGAATCCTTCGGCAGCGTGCGCTGGACCAGCGCCATCAGCGCCATGATGCCGCCCTCGCCCTCGTTGTCGGCGCGCATGATGATGGTGACGTACTTGAGCGTCACTACGATCATCAACGCCCAGAAGATCAGCGACAGCACGCCGAGCACCGTGGCGTGATCCGGCGTGAGCCCGTAATGCGGAAGGAACGCCTCCTTGATCGTGTACAGCGGGCTCGTACCGATGTCGCCGAACACCACGCCGATGGCGCCGACGATGAGACCGGTGAGGCCGATCTTGCCGTGGCCGAGATGATCGGCGTGGGCCGGAGTGGGATTGGGGCGAGGCATGGCGATCCTGATGGGTGCTGCTCAGCGCAGCGCGGACTTTAACGCCCGTCGGATGATGGTGGCGGCGTCGTCGCCGTCGCCCGCGGCTTCGCGGGCCATGCGCAACGCTTCTGCGGGCTTGTAGCCCAGTTGCTGCAGCGCGCTGATGGCTTCGGATTGCGGATCGCCTGGCATGCCGCTTCCGATGGGACCGCCACCGACAAAATCGGCGGCGCGATCACGCAGCTCGACGACCATGCGTTCGGCGGTTTTCTTGCCGATCCCGGGAATGCGGGTCAACGCCGTGACGTCACTCGTCTGCACCAGGCGCGCGAAGTCGTCGACGCTGACGCCCGACAGCACCGCCAGCGCAATTTTCGCGCCGATGCCGGTCACTTTCTGCACGTCACGGAACAGGCGGCGCTCTGATTCACGCAGGAAGCCATACAGCGAGACGCTGTCTTCCTTCTGCGCGTAGTGCGTGAAAAGCGCGACTTCACGGCCGACATCCGGCAGGTCGTAGAACGTGCTCATCGGCGCTTCGAGTTCATAGCCCACGCCATGCACGTCGACCACCAGCCAGGGGGGTTGCTTGTGCACCAACGTCCCTTTCAGCCGTCCGATCATCAACGACGCCTGCGCAACTGGTCGGTGGTCAGGCCGGTGCGCGTTGCGGTCGCACTCATGTGCGCATGCGTCAGTGCGACGGCGAGTGCGTCGGCGGCGTCGGCCTGCAACTTCGCGTCCGGAAGGAGATTCAACAACAGGCGCACCATGTGCTGGACCTGCACCTTGTCGGCGGCGCCACGACCGACCAGCGATTGCTTGATCACCCGCGGCTCGTATTCGCTGACCGGCAGGCGCCGGCGCACGACCGTGGCCAGCGCCGCGCCTCGCGCATGCCCCAGCTTCAGGGCGGACATCGCCGATTTGTCCATGAAGACAGTCTCGATGGCGATCTGCTGCGGTTGCCATTGTTCGAGCAGCGCTTCGAGGCCCTCGCACAAAAGACCGAGGCGGGACGGAAAGTCAGCCGCATCCAGCAGCACCAGCGCCTGGGCATGGACGAAGGTGCAGCGACCGTCGGCCGCCATGTCGATGACGCCGATGCCGGTGCGCTGGGAGCCCGGATCGATCCCGAGGATTCTGGTCACGGTGTCAGCTTACGCGCTTAGGCGTATGCGTCCTCGCCAAGGTCGGCATTGGAATAGACGTTCTGGACGTCGTCCAGATCCTCCAGCCATTCCAGCAGCTTGGCGACCTGCTGCGCCATCTCGCCGCTGACGGCGATGTCGTTGTCGGCACGCAAGGTGATTTCGGCGTGTCCGGGCGGCAGGCCCGCTGCATCCATCGCGGACTTCACGGTGGCGAAGGACTCCGGCGACGTGACGACATCGACTGCGCCATCGGATGGATACACGATGACGTCGTCGGCGCCCGCTTCGATGGCGACATCGGTGATCCGGTCTTCATCGGCGCCCGATGCGAACGAAAGCACGCCGGCTTTTCGAAACATGAAGGCAACCGAGCCGTCGGTCCCCAGGTTGCCGCCGAACTTGCCGAAGGCATGACGCACATCGGCGACCGTGCGCACCTTGTTGTCGGTCAGGCAGTCGACGATCACCGCGACGCCTCCGGGCGCATACCCTTCGTAGCGGATCTCTTCGTACTCGACACCTTCCAGTTCGCCGGTCGCCTTGCGGATCGCGCGCTCGATCACGTCCTTGGACATGTTCGCGCTCAGGCCCTTGTCGATCGCGGTGCGCAGGCGTGGATTGCCGCCTGGATCGCCGCCTCCCGCGCGCGCGGCGACGCTGATCTCGCGAATGATCTTGGTGAAGATCTTGCCGCGCCTGGAGTCCTCGGCGTTCTTCCGACCTTCGATGGAGGGTCCCCTGCCCATGCAAATCCTCGCCAGCACTCGCTGAAAGTGGGAATTTTACCGCGCCGCGCCGCGAAAGAACTCACGCTCGAGGTTGTTTGTCGCGCCGCCGCGCGCCACGGATATTCATAATCGAGCGTTTCGGGGTCCCCGCGACCGGTTCGACGCACTACGCTGGCAGGAATCGCCCCGCGCGCAGGAATGCCACGGTCTGATCGACCGCCTTCAGGGAAAACAGCAGGCCGCTGTGACTGGCGTCCACGATCACGTGGTCGGTCACGCCGCCCAGCAGGGTTTCGTCAACGGCGACCGTCCCGTCGTGTTCTCCACTGAATCCTCCGAACAACGCGCCCAGCCCATGCGGCACGCGTCCGGCAATCACGCCGACCTGCGCCTTGCCGTCCCAGCAGTGCATGCCCTGCTGCAACAGGGCCGCGCTGCGCCCGAACACGGCCGCCGCCGGCGCCCAGCGCAGCACGCCGGTCACCGCTCCGCTACCGGTCAGCGGAGAGCCCAGGCACACCACGCGGCGCACCGCCAGCTGCGGCGACTCGCACAGGGCCTGCAGCGCGATCAGGCCGCCCAGGCTGTGCGCGACGATATCCGCAGGTGCGGACTGCAGCCGTTCCACCAGGCGCGGAACGGCGGTGTCCGGACCGTCGCTGACGCTGTGATACGAAAAGATCTCCGGCGAGAACCCAGCCGTGGACAGCTTGGTGGCGAACCAGTGCATGGACGCGCCGGGCATCCACAATCCGTGCAGCAGGATGACCCGGTCGTTCACGCCGTGCTGCCAAACCGTCGAAACATGAACTCACGATCGCGCACGCGGCCGACCGGGAACTCATACTCGCCGACTTTTTCGAACCCATGTCGCGCATAGAACCGCTGGGCCCCGAGGTTTTCAGACCAGACGCTGATCCAGAGCGTCCGCGGACCGTCGCGTTGCAACCAGTCGAGCGCAGCCTGGAACAGCCTTCCGCCCCAACCGCCGTTCTGCATGTCCGGCAGAACGTACAGGCGCTTGAGTTCGCCATCGTCTGCGCGGACATCCGCATGGGGGAGGCCGCAGGGGCCGGCCATCGCGTAGCCGGTCGCCGTGTCGCCCTGCTCCAGCAACCAGAACGCGTATTCGGGGTTGTCCAGCTGGCGTGCGTATGCCTGCGGCGAATGGCTGTCGTGCAGGAATGTCTGCAGATCCTCGTCCGAATACAGATGACCGAAGGTATCCACGAACGTGCGGATGCCGATGCGCGACAGCCGGCCGGCATCATCGATGTTGGCTCGGCGAATCGCCAGACTCACGCGCCCTTGGCTTCCTTCGGCCGCACCGAGACATGCACTTCAGCCAGCTGCGCATCGGGAATCGCCGACGGCGCGCCCGTCATCAGGCACTGGGCGGTTGTCGTCTTGGGAAAAGCAATCACGTCGCGGATGGAATCGGTGCCAGCCATCAGCGCGGCAATGCGGTCGATGCCGAAGGCGATGCCGCCATGTGGTGGCGCGCCGTACTTGAGCGCATCGAGCAGGAAGCCGAATTTCCCTTCCGCTTCCTCGGCGCCGATGCCGAGCAGTTCGAACACGGCCGACTGCATCTGCGAGCGGTGGATGCGGATCGAGCCACCGCCGATCTCGTTGCCGTTGAGCACCATGTCATAGCCGCGCGAGACCGCCGTTTTCGCGTTGGCGCGCAGGTCGGCCACGTCGTCGACCGCAGGCGCGGTGAACGGGTGGTGCAGGGCGACGAAACGGTTGGCCTCTTCGTCCCATTCGAACATCGGGAAATCCGTGACCCAAAGTGGCGCCCAGCCTTCCGTCAGCAGATTCAGGTCCTTGCCGAGCTTCACGCGCAGGGCGCCCATGAAATCCGATGCCGTTTTGTAGCTGGCGGCGCCGAAGAAAAGCAGGTCGCCCGATTGCACGCCGGTAGCCGCCAAGATGGCGTCGAGCGTCGCATCGTCGAGGAACTTCGCGATCGGTGAGTTGATCCCCTCGCGGACCTTGGCGACGTCCTCGACCTTCATCCAGGCCAGCCCCTTGGCGCCGAATTTGGCGGCATGCGCGCCGTAATCGTCGATCTGCTTGCGCGACAGGCCTGCAGCGCCTGGAACGCGCAAGGCGACGACACGGCCATCGGCATGATTGGCCCAGTCGGTGAACACCTTGAACTCGCAGTGCTTGACGTGCTCGGCGATGTCGACGAGCTCCATCGCGATGCGCAGGTCGGGCTTGTCCGATCCGAAGCGGCGC
>JAQGOI010000251.1 GCA_028293685.1 Lysobacteraceae bacterium
CCGAATTGCCGCGCTCGAAATCGCGTTCGCCAAAACCCAGGGATCCGTAATCGTGGGAGCCATAACCCGGCGTGCCATAGCCTTCGGGCCCGAACCCCTGAGCGCCTGCGCCGCCCTGGGCGCCGTATCCCATTCCAGCACCCTGCTCGCCGTAGGGCTGCGAACCATATTGCGAGCCAAGGCCCTGCGACTCGCGGTAGCTGCTCTGGGCTCCTGAGCGCGGGCGCTGCTCATATGCCGGGCTGTAGCCGCGCGAGCTGAAATTGCTCTGGACATCGCGGTCGCGCCACTCGTTGCCCTGCTGGCGTGCGCGTTGCTCCTGTTCATCCAGGCGAGAACCCTGGTAGCGGTTGCCTTGTGCGAATTGACGCTCGTTGTGGTCCCGATCGTCGCGATCGCGGTTGCTCATGTCATTTCTCCTTTCGTCGACCCAATTGAGGGCGTTGTGCGCCCATTGCGAACCCAACCGAAGCACGTCGCGGGCGGCGGCCTTGAGTTCCCTGGCAGCTGAAGCAGCGGGTTTGTCCTGCACGGTGTTTTCCTCTTGTCGTTACCACTGGTGAAAGACCGCAAAACCCGTGCCATGCGCGGCAACGGCGCGTCTCGGGCACGGATGGGCTTGCCTCGCCACGCACCAAGGCAGAGGACAAACGGGTTTTTCACCACAAGCAAATACTTGAGCGAAGAAACGACCGCGACGTCAGGAAATGTTTTCCGCGGCAGGAAAGTTCGTCATGGCCGTGAATGCGACAGGGCGGGCCTTTGATGCAGGCGCAGGCGTTGGCATGAAGGTTGCTGCTGCTTTGGATTTGGAACCCACACGTTCCGGACTCTGCATTCAAATCACCACGACCAGTTCATCTCACGACAAAACAAGGAGCACGACGTGCCTAACCGCAAGAACAACCAGGAGCAGGGTCGCGAAAGTGGAAATCGCGGCTCCGACCAGGGCAGGGGCCGGGGATTTGCCGGCATGGATCCGCAGCAGCAGCGTGAAATCGCCAGTGAGGGCGGGCGCGCGGCACATGCCAGCGGGCACGCCCACGAGTTCACTCCAGAAGAAGCGCGCGAGGCCGGCCGCAAGGGCGGTGAGGCGCGAAGCAACACCACCCGCAACCGCTCCGGCAGCAGTGATCGGGACATCCAGGCAGAAGGCGGCGAAAGCAACCTTGAAGGGCGCGATCGATCGGGCAGCTGACAGGAGTGCGACCCGGACACGTGCCGCGGGAGAGCATGCATGGACAAAAGCGCACTGACCGGCGCCGTGATCATCGACATCGATGCCGAGCTTTCCTGCTGGCGAGAGCTCGAATACACGACCACCAGCGAGCTTGTCTTTCTTTTCCACGAATGGGAGCCGGCCATCCGTGTCGGCATCCACGCCTATCTCACCTATCCGGATCGGGATTTCGAAAGCATCGAGCCGGTAATCGTTGCCGCCTACCAGAGGATCCGCGGACGTTCGCGCATCCCCTGGTCGCGCGCGGCGCCTGCGGCCCGCCGCGTATGGCAGAAATTGCAGAATGACGAAGACGTGCAGCGGGCGGGCTGGGAGTACGGCAGTGCACCGCGACCAGCACTGGCCCGGGCGTGAATCCGCGCAAGCCTGCTGCGATCATCCCGCACGTTTCGTTTCGGCGCGCCTGTCCACTCGCCCCGGGTGCAGGTTATGCGTTTCCAGTTGCTTGAGGCGCGCCAACTGGTTGTGGACGGTACGTGCGCTGACGCCAAGAGCCGCGGCCGTCGCGCGTTTGTCTCCGTGGTAATGCTTGAGCGTCTTCAGCAGCATGGCGGTTTCCATCTCCGCAAGTGTCATCCCCACATGGAACACCAGCTGCGTCTGGTCGTCGGCGACGCTCGCGCACCGCCGCGGGTCCAGCGCGACCTGGTCGCCCTCCGCCATGAGGTAGGCACGACTGATCGCACTGCGCAGCTCGCGCACGTTGCCCGGCCAGCTGTGCTGGCGCAGGACGTGTTCGCAATGGGGAGCCAGTTGCCGTTGCGTTCCATTGCTGGCATTGAGCTCGTCGAGGAACGCATGCGCAAGCAGGAGGATGTCGTCTTCGCGATCACGCAATGGCGGCAGCGATATTTCATAACCCGCCAGCCGGTAGTACAGGTCTTCGCGCAGCAGGCCGTCGCCAATGGCGGCGTGCGGGTAACGGTTCGTGGCGGCGATCACGCGTGCGGCGACTGCAATCTCCGAGCTGCCGCCAACCCGGGTGACGGCGCCTGACTCCAGAACGCGCAACAGGTACACCTGCAGTTGCGGCGGCATCTCGGCGATTTCATCCAGGAACAGCGTCCCGTGTTGCGCCTGCTCGAAAACGCCGATGTGGCGCGCGTTGGCGCCGGTGAAACTGCCGCGTTCATGGCCGAACAGATGACTGGCCAGCAGCTCCGGCGCAACCGCGCCACAGTTGACGGCGACCAGTGGCCCGCGCCTGCCACTGATCCGATGCAAGGCACGCGCCACGATCTCCTTGCCGGTTCCCGTTTCCCCGGTGAGCAGCACGGCGACGTCGCAACCCGCGACTTTTTCGATTTCCGTGCGCAGGCGCCGGATCGCGCGGCTTTCGCCCACCAGGCCCAGATCGGCGTCGCTCGTGCCAACGCCGCGCCGCGACACGCGGATCGAGACTTCGCGCAGCAGCCGATCGAGTTTGTCCAGGCTCAGTGGCTTGGTCAGATAGTCCGAGACCGGCATCGACACCGCGCGCGCCGCTGATTCGGCCGTCGGGTCGCCGGTGACGAAGACGATCTTGCCGTAGTCGTCGAGCTCGAACTTCTCCAGCACATCGAATCCCGAACCGTCCGGCAGCTCCGTATCGAGCAGACTCAAGTCACGCGGCATGCACGCGAATCGCTCGGACTCGGCGACCGAATGGGCGACGTGGGTGGCGAAGCCATGGCTGCGGGCGAGGTCTGCTGCTTGCGCCGTGAACGTGCGGTCGTTGTCGACGATCACCAGGACAGGTTCGTTCATGACGTGGCTTATAGTCCAGCCGAGCGCGCTCCGCGGTGAAGGAAACCGCTAAAAATTGCGGCAAAAACCGCGAAACCGTATTCAGTATCCGGAGTTGGCGCGCGGGCCAGCTCCTCTTGTCACGCGACGCTGACTGCCGCTTTCGCAAGGTCGGGCACCTTCCGGTCCGTGAGGTGCATCGGATGCCCAGCCCCGTGATGCCGCTGTCGGCCACTGCACTGGCCATTGCCTGCGCATCATTGGCGGCGCTGTTGCTGGGCCTCTTGAGCAGCGCTGCCGCGTGCGCCGCGCAGCCCTCCGGCACGTTGCCCGGCATCGTCGTGGTTGGTCAACGCCAACTGAGCGGAACGCCTGCCTCGGTGGAGCGCATTAGGGCCGACGCCCTGCCGGCGCGTGCGCAACGTAGCGTGTCCGAGTGGCTGGAACACGTTCCCGGCGTCGCGGCGCGCGATCGGCAGAACCTGGCGCAGGACGTGCAGCTGACGATCCGCGGCTTTGGCGCCAGGTCGACGTTCGGCGTGCGTGGACTGCAGATTTTTGCCGACGGCATACCGGCGACCATGCCCGACGGGCAGGGACAGGTTTCGCACATTCCGTTGCAGTCGCTGCAGCGCGTGGACGTGATCCGCGGACCGTTTTCGGCCCTCTTCGGCAACGCGTCGGGTGGAGTCATCGAATTCGTCAGCGCCGATCCGCCACCGCGCACGGCGGCCGGTCTGCGCGTGGCTGCGGGCAGCGATGGTCTGTTCCAGCGCGACCTGTGGCTGGCCGGCCCGTGGCATCCGGAAACCGCAGGCGGTTACCGCATCGATGCCGGGCGCCTGGACAGCCGCGGTTTCCGGTTCCATAGCCGTGCGCAACGCGACATCGCGCAGGCACGCCTGCTCACGACGTTGGGCGCCGGCACGCGGCTGGCGTTGACCGCGAATTCGTTGCAACTGAGAGCCGACGATCCGCAGGGACTGACGCTGGAGCAGGCGCAGCAATCACCGCGCGCGGCGAATTCGGGCGCCCTGGCGTTCGACGCGCGCAAGCACGTTCGTCAGCAGCAGGTGGGACTGCGGATCGAACAGGCGCTGGGTTCACGCAACGCCGTCACGCTGGGCGTGTGGAGTGGCACGCGCTCGACGTTCCAGATGCTGTCGGTTCCGGTCGCGGCGCAATCCGCTCCTGGCAGCAGCGGCGGCGTTGTCGACCTTGCGCGCGACTATGACGGCGCGGATCTACGCTGGCGCACCGATACCGCGCTCGCGGGGCGCCCGGCCGGCGTGACACTTGGCATCGAATCCCAACAGTCGCGCGAGCACCGCCGTGGGTTTGAAAATTTTTCCGGTTCGACGCTGGGCGTCATCGGGGCGCTGCGCCGCGATCAGCGCGACGCGGTTGCCAGTCACGACATCTACGCCGAGGCCCGCTGGCGGCTTCACCCGCGCTGGACGGTAACGCTGGGCGCGCGCAGCAGTCGCGTCGACTTCGATTCACGCGATGCCTATGTGACTGCCGGTAATCCCGACGACAGCGGCGCATTGCACTATCGCCAGACCACGCCGGTCGCGGGCCTGCTGTATCAGCCGAAGGAAGGCGTCGAGTGGTATGCCAATGCCGGTCGCGGCTTCGAGACGCCTTCGCTGAGTGAGCTGGCGTATCGGCCTGATGGCCTCAGCGGCCTCAACACAGCCCTGCGCCCGGCCCGCAGCAACAACTCCGAGGCGGGCCTGCGGCTGCACGAGGGCGGCCACGCCTTGTCGCTTGCGGCCTTCGCCAGCCGCACACGCGACGAACTCGCCGTCGCAAGCAATCTTGGCGGCCGCAGTACCTACACCAACGCCACGACCAGCGATCGCCGCGGCTGGGAGCTCTCGGCGGCGGGGCCGTTGTCGGCGCGATGGCATTACGCGCTCGCCTACAGCCGGCTCGATGCGCGCTATCGCAAGGCGTTCCAGACCTGCAGGCAACCTCCGTGCAGCCAGCCTGATACCGACGTAGCCGCCGGCAACCGGATCCCCGGGACGGTGCCGCAAATGCTGTGGGCGCAACTGCGCTGGCGGCCGGAGGGCACGCTGGAATGGTTCCTCGAGGCCAATGCCGTCGGCCGCATGTATGCCGACGATGCCAACACCGCCCGTGCGCCCGGCTATGCACTCTTGGACGGCGGTGTCGAAACCAGCTGGTCGCTCGCCGGTCTGTCCATTCACGGCTTTGCGCGCGTCGACAATGTATTTGGCCGGCGCGTCATCGGCTCGGTGATCGTCAACGACGGCAACGGTCGTTATTTTGAACCGGCGCCGGGCCGTACCTTCGAAATTGGCCTGTCGTTGCAGGCCGCCGCGCAGTCGACCCCTTGATCAACCCTTCACCACGCCCTTTCTAGGGTCCGCTGCACGGAGGAGCCAGTGGCCAGCCACTCACGCCAGGTTGCTTGGATTCTAGCGGCGCTGTTGATCGCGGTCCTCGCCGCGATCGCAGTGGTGCTGTTCCTGCGCCTGCACAGACCTTTCGACAGCGACACGCTGGCCATCCAGGTCGCGGAACTGCAGTCGCAATCGGCCGAAGCGGCGCTCCTCGCGCAGAACGTCAGCGGCGATCGCTTGGCGCCCGGTTTCGCACACGAGCATCTGCGGCAGCTGGCCGACAACGTCGGGCGCGTGGAGGACGCGTTGCAGTCGAAGGCAGCGCAGCCCGGATTGGAATCGCCAAGGCAATCAGCCCAGGGCCTTGGCGCCACTTTGCAGGTGACGTTGATTGGCTGGTTGCGCGACACCGAGCTTGCGCCAACACTGATTCCCCGGCTGGATGCAGTGACGCAACAGCTCGACGCCCTCCACAAGCAGCTCAAGCCTGGCGACTGATGCCATGAGCCGCTATCTCGAAATCTTCCTGGGCATCCTGACCGCGATGGGTGGCTTCGTCGAAATCGGCGAACTCACCTTCATGATGAACGCCGGCAGCATCTTCAATTACCAGTTGCTTTGGGTCGTCGTGCTCGGTGTCGCCGGCATCACCGTGTACGGAGAAATCGCCGGCCGCGTCGCCGCCGTGCGCGGGCAGGCGGTCTTCAACGCGATACGCGAACGCGCTGGCATCCGACTGGGTCTGTTGACGCTGCTGGCCGCAACGCTGGTCTGCCTGCTCACCTGCGCGGCGGAAATCGGCGCGATCGCGATGCTGTGGGAACTGCTGTCGGGATGGCCTTACCGGGCGTTGCTCCTGCTGGCATTGGTCTTCTTCCTGCTGGTGATCTGGTTCCTTCCGTTCAAGACGATCGAGCGCGTGTTCGGCCTGATGGGGCTGCTGATGGTGGTCTTCATCGTCGCTGCCTGGAAAATGCAGCCCGACTGGTCGCAGATGGGCGCCGGGATGGTGCCGACGTTGCCGTCCGGCCCGGGTGACAAACAGCTGTTGTACGCCTACTACGCCGTCGCCCTGCTCAGTTCGGTGATGCTGCCGTACGAAACCTATTTCTACGCGTCCGGTGCGATCGAAGACCGCTGGACTGCGCGGGATGTTCCATTCAACCGGGTCATCGTGATCGTCGGTTTCGCATTGGGTGGGGTATTGGCGGTGGCCCTGATGAGCATTGGCAGCCAGTTTCTCGGGCCGCACAAGATCCAGGCAGGCCTGCCCGGCACCGCGGCACTCAGTGCAGCCAGCCAGCTCGGGCGGGGTGGCCTGTGGCTGGCGATCACCGGCATGTTCTTCGCATTCGCGGGCGCGGCGATCGAAACCGCGATGAGTTCGGCCTACGACATCGCGCAGTTCTTCGGCTGGCCGTGGGGCAAGTTCCGCAAACCACGCGAAGCCCCGCGCTTCGTGCTGGCGTGGGCCATCGTGCTGGTGCTGTCGACGCTGGTGGTGATGACCGGCGTGGATCCGATCAAGGTGGTCGAATACTCGATCGTTTTTTCGGTCGTGATCCTGCCGTTGACGTATTTCCCGTTGATGGCGATTTCGCGCGACCGCGACGTGATGGGCGTGCATGTCAATGGTCCCGTCTCCAACACGCTGGGGTGGTTGTTTTTTGTCCTGATCACCATGGCCGCGGTGGCGGCGAT
>JAQGOI010000283.1 GCA_028293685.1 Lysobacteraceae bacterium
TCATTCGGGAGAGCACTCCACATGCCCAACGCGCGCCCATTCTCGATCGCACTGTCGCTCGCCATTGCAGCGGCGTTGACTGCCCCGACCGCCGACGCTGCGAAGAAAAAAAGACATGCGGCGCCGAAAGCCCCCGCAGTTAGCCTGGCATGCAGTGATTTCTACACGCAGGCGAACAGCGACTGGATCGCGGCCAACCCCGCGCCCACGTCCGGAATCCAATCTGCACTCGGGCAGCTCACGCAACGTGCGCGGCAGCAGCAGATCGATCTGCTCAATGCCGACATGCAGGCCCAGGGTGGCGTCTCCAAGCTGCTCGGCGATTTCTGGGCCAGCGGCCTGGACGAAGCGTCCGTCGAACGTGATGGCGCCAATCCGGTGGCACCGTTGCTGTCGCGCATCAACGCCATCCGTCGCACCAAGGACATCCCTGCAGCGATCGCGGCATTGCACCAGGTCGGCATCCCGGTCGTGTTCAACTTCAGCGCCGACGTCGACCTGCAGGACCCCAATCGCCACATCGGCTATCTCAGCCAGGGCGGGCTCGGCCTGCCGGACCCCGGTTATTACACGCGCACGGACAACGACACGCGCGCCCTGCTCGGCCGCTATACGGATTACGTCGGCAAGATCCTGGCCCTGACGGGCAGCAAGCCCGAGCAGGTGCAGGCCGACACGCAGGCGGTACTGGATCTGGAAACGCGTATTGCGCAGGCTTCGCGCCCGCTGAGCGCCTTGCGCGATCCACGCAGCAACTATGCCCAGGTGCCATCGGCGAACCTGGGCCGTCAATACAAGAGCCTGCAGCTGGACGCTTTCCTCAAGGCGCAAGGCGTCACCGACGACAGCGTTTCATTGTCCAATCCGCAGTTGTTCGCGCAGCTCGACACGCTGGTCGCAGGCCTGAAGCCCGCGCAGTGGAAAACCTACCTGCGCTATCAGGTCGGCGCGGCAATGGCACCCTACCTGTCGAAATCCTGGCGCGATGTCGACTTCGCTTTCCGCGGACGCGTGCTGCGCGGTGAGACAGCGCCTGCTGCGCGTCAGCAGCAGGTCCTGGATGCCATCAACCTCGCCGCCGGCCCGATCCTGGGACGTGAGTATGTCGGCCGGTATCTGCCGGCGGCGACATCGGCGCGTGCACTGGAAATCGCAACGCAGGTGCGCGACGCGCTGGGTCGCGGCATCGATCGCAGCGCCTGGATGAGCCCGGCGGCCAAGACGGAAGCGAAGGCGAAGCTCGCCAGGACCGGAATTGAAATTGGCGCACCTGCACGCGATCTGGATTACAGCGTGCAACCGATGGGCCGCGGCAGTTTCGGCAGCAACATGCTGATTGCGTCGACCTGGCGCCATCGCGAGGAAATGCGTCGCATCGCCCGCAGCAATCCGGCGCGTCGATGGGATGTGCTGCCGCAGCAGCCGGCCTTGTTTTACGACGTCGCGCATAACCGGTTGATCGTCACGGCGGCCATGCTGCAGGCCCCCGTGCTGGACATGGCGCAAGATGCCGCCGGGCAGTACGGCGCCTATGGCGCACTGGTCGGTCACGAACTCACCCACGGATTCGACAGTGCCGGACATACAGTCGATGCCGGGGGCAACCTGCGCGACTGGTGGACGCCGGCCGACGTTTCCGCCTGGGACGCGCGCACCGCACCGCTGGTCGCCCAGTACGGTGCCTACGCATGGCCCGGACTGATGGGTGTCAGCATCAACGGACGGCAGACACGCGACGAAAACGCGGCCGATCTGGCTGGTCTCGAGCTCGCGTCGGATGCACTGGCCGTGGCGCAACCCGGCGTCGCGGCCGCAGGCAGGCAGGCGTTCTACCAGGGCTGGGCGCGGCTGTGGCCGCAGCAGATATCAGCGGACGTCGCGACCCGGCTGGCGTCGACCGACCTGCATGCTCCGGGCCAATGGCGGACGAACGGACCGCTTGCCGACCAGCCTGCTTTCGGCACGGCGTTCTCCTGCAAGGCCGGTACGCCGATGCAGCGCGCGCCGGACCAGCAGGTCTCGATCTGGCGCTAGCACGGCGCTCGAAATACGAACGGCGCAGAGGCGCCGTTCGGTTGTAGTCATCGCACGATGCGCGGCCTCGGCGGGCCCTTCCTGCCGAACGGCGCCTGCCCGCGCCAGTAGCGGATCAGCAGCCATCCGAACAACATCCCGCCCAGGTGCGCGAAGTGCGCGACGCCGGGTTGCAGGCCGCTCGCGCCCAGAAACAATTCAATGGCGCCATAGATGATGACGAGCGTTCGCGCCTTCATCGGGATCGGGGGAATCAGCAGCATCACGCGCTGGTTCGGGAACAGGAGTCCGTACGCGAACAACAGCCCGAACACGCCGCCTGAAGCACCGATCGTGGGGTACACGCCTGCACCCTGGTTCGACATCAGCCATGCGACCAGCAACTGGCAAAGACCCGCGCCGACAACGCAGACCAGGTAATACGTCAGGAAACGCCGGTTGCCCCAGGTGTATTCCAGCGGCGAGCCAAACATCACCAGCGCCAGCATGTTGAAACCGACGTGCATGAGGTTGGCGTGCAGGAATGCATAGGTCAGCAGTTGCCACGGCATGAACGTCTGCGCGGTGAATGCATCGCCGCCAGCGGACAGGATGTCCATGCCGCCATTCGCAATCGGCCAGAGCATGAAAGGGTAAAAGGTGACTTCGCCGAGCAGCTGCTGCAGCAGGAACACCAGACCGTTGGCAATCAGCAACGCCTTGGTGACGGGGGGCATGTTGGAAAACATCGAGGGTCCTGTGGCCGCGACGACGGTGCGCCGTCGCAGCGACAGATGATAACGGTCGGGCATGTAGCGGGGCAGTCAGCCCCAGATCGCCTCGTCCAGGCTGGTCGTGCGAGACGGCATGCGGACACGACCCGCCACCACTGCAACGCCCTCGGCCTGCAACCGCCGACCCTGCTCCAGGAAGCCCTCGGAACCGGCGGGGAATGCGATCCGGCCATCGGAGCGCACCACCCGGTGCCAAGGCAGCTGCGGATCCTCGTTGCTGCTCAGGACGCGGGCCGCAAGCCTGGCGCGGCCCGGCAGGCCCGCACGGCGCGCGACCTCGCCATAACCGGCGACCTGACCGGGCGCGATGGCCCGCACCACCGCGCGAATCCGCTCGGCCAACGCCGCCTGATGCACACCGGGACTGTCCATCGGATTAGCATAGCGACCATCCCCCGCCACCAGACAGCCGATGCACAACTTCGAACAGATCCGCTCGCACCTGGCGACCAGCGACTTCCACGTCAGCATGCAGGACCCTTATGTGCTCGGCATCGAGTTGTCGCTCGACAACGGCCGCCGGCACCAGGCGATTTTCCTGTCCGAACTCGAAGATGACGACGCGCGCACCTACCTGCGCGTGAGCACGGCCGTCGCGCCGACCACCGGCATCGACTGCAAACGCGTGCTCGCCTTCAACTGGGAAAG
>JAQGOI010000284.1 GCA_028293685.1 Lysobacteraceae bacterium
GCGAATTCCAGGATCTGGTACTGCGATACACCCAGGCGATGATGAGCCAGATGGCCCAGGTCATCATGTGTGCGCGACGCCATTCGATCAGAAGGCAGCTTTGCCGTTGGTTGTTGCTCAGCTTCGATCGCATCGGCGAAAACGAATTGCGCGTGACGCACGAACGCATCGCCAGCGCCCTGGGGATTCGGCGCGTGGGTGTCACGGAGGCGATAGGGCGCTTGCAAAACGACGGTTTTATTCACGGTGCGCGCGGGGAAATCGCGCTGCTCGATCGCGTTGGACTTGAGCAGCAGTCATGCGAGTGCTATCAGGTCATCAGGGATGAATATGCGCGGTTGCGTGTCACTCCAGAGCCGCCCGCGACTGACTCCTCGCCCACTCCGCCTCTGAAGGCGATGGGAAAAGTGCCCGTTGCAAGTGTGGTCGGTGCCTCGCGCCTTTGATTGCAAGTGCATGGATTGCCGATATTGCGGGCAACCCCGGTGATTATTGGTACTGCTGCTGGTTGTCCTCGACCGCCTTGCGACGCTCACTGGGAACGGCACTCCGCTGTGCCGGCCTGAGCTCGATGCGCAGTGCCCACAGCGAACCTACAAGGTACTGCCACTGACCCATTTCAACGGGCCTGCCGCTATCGTCGGTGAGTTCAACGAACTCCGGCACGTCCTCGACCGAGCGGTCCACTACGACCTTGACCGCATTCACGACATCGGGCCACCACGACGCCCTGTACGCCTGCCACAGCATCTCCCGTATATCGTCGGGCTGGTCGCCCAGGTTGGAATATGCAAGGAAGTGCTGGAAGTCGTCGCGGGCCGCGTTTTCACGAAAACCGCCGGGGCCTGTGTGGCGAATCCCGTCGTGCCAGCGTGTTGCCGGTGCCCAGCACGTATCACAGCGGATCACATCCTGCTGCTGGATGTCCTTGTTGAAGTCTTCCCGGGACTGGTTCATAGGGCGGCCTCCATAGCCGACTTCCGTCACGTCCGTCATCAAACTGCCGCCGGCTTGCAGGCAAGGTGAACGACGACGCGCTTTTTTGGCCGCCGCGGGCGACTAAATCCTGCTATTCGCGGCTGCTGTTTACACTCACGGGGCGCTGTGGCTCGAGCGGCCATGAGCGGCAGTTTGTGCGGACTACGTCCACGCTGTCGGAGGTCCGGGCACGCTGATGAATTGGGGGCAGAGGCGTGAACGTACGTGGGGCGTGGGTTTCAAAGTCGCGCCCGCGACGATTACCCGCGTGGCGAGATCGGGAAAATCAGCCGGGGGTCCAGTGGTATTGCGCCAGCACCACCGTCGGAGCGCCGGCCGCTGCGCGCGCCACTGCGGGGCGACTGCCGGCTTTCAGCGGAACCGCTCGAAGATCGGATTCGTATCCAGGGCGCCGTCCGTATCGATCACCGCATACTTCCTGCCGTCAGGGTCGAAGAGGATCGCCTTTTTCGCGGCTGATCGTGATCTGACGAACTTCAATTGCCAGCCGAACTGCTCAAGCGTGTTGAGCGTGGCGAGCTGCGATTCGTTGAGTGCACGCTTGAGCAACCTGGACGGGTCGTCGGCCGGCGTGCGCCGGTCTGTCGAAATGGTCATGACAGCCCCCTGTAATGCCCAGGAGATCACCTCCTGGTGGGGAAACTCTGGCAAAGACGATGTTAAGCGGCTGTAGCGTTGCCGGACCGTCCGACCTCCGACTATTGGCCTCGATAACGTAGTTGCATGCGGACGCTGGTAAGCGCGTCGTTTTGCCGGCCGGCATCGGGATCGCGCCGGACCGCCAACGGCACGTACAGCACTTCGAGGCCTAGACCCCAGCGGTTACCGAGATCACGGCCCACCCCCCGCGCCATATACGGCAGGACCGAGCGGGCCACCAGGCGGGTGCGGTCGCGGACCGAGCCGATCAGCGCATCGACCTGCACTTCCGGTTCCATGCGTACGACGCCGAGGCTGCCGTGCCAGTGCCATGGGGTCGGTCCCCAGGACAGCGTCATGTCGGTACCGTAATGGCGCAGCGCGATGCGGTCGCGCGATGGCGCGATGCATCCCGCCGGATTGATGTCCGGATCAGCCACGCCAGCGACGTCTGCGGGACAGGTGATGTCGCCCTCCGCGGTTCCATGCTGGCCAAACACCCTGGCCGAGAGTTGGAATTCATCCGTTGCCAACAGCTGCCGGCCGAGCGCAACTGCAAACAGGTCGCGGGTATGCAGGCCGTTGATCGTCACCGGCGGCGTCCATCCCACGTCCGCGACCCAGCCGCCCGGCAAACCCACGCTCAATCGCACCCGGCCGAAAACCGGAGACTTGTTGAGGTCTTCCTGCTTGAAACCGTCGAAGCCGACGCGCTGCTGGTCCGCGCTCAGCCTCGGGATCTGGCCAAGGTCGATTGAACCATTCCAGTGCCAGGGAGCCATAGACTCGGTGCCGCCGAACGTCGTCATGAGCGTGGTGGCACCAACGTAGTTCATCGCCCAGGTTTCAGGCCGGTCTGAACCCAGCAACTGGTTGCCACTGGTGACAACCTGAGCCGACGCCGGCCCCGCGAGCAACACAAAGACAACAGGGAGACAGAGATGCCGCATGTCAAAGACCTTTGCGATGCTGGATCACCCGATAGCCGGCCCGATAGCCGGCCGGCTCAACGAGGCCCGGGCACGGGCGCACCGCCGCCTTCGTCAACCCTCGACACACAAGATGCGCAAAGGGCAGCAGGAGGTTCACGATGGCGCGGAATTCCCTCTGAAGCAGGGACATTGCTGGTTGCAGCAATGACGTTTTGTGGCACCGCCTCGGCCGCCAACCATTCCGTGCTGGCGCAGTCGAACATGACGTTCTCGCCGACCACGCTCACGATCCCTGCTGGCGATACGGTGACTTTCACCAATGGTGGCGGGTTTCACAACGTGCGGTCGACAACGACTTCGGTGACAACGTTTCGTTGCGCGAATGGCTGCGACGGCGTCGGCGCGGGCGATGGCAGCCCCAGTTCCGCCGCATGGGCGGCCACCGTGGCATTCCCTACGGCCGGTACCGTTGACTTCTACTGCGAGATACACGGATCCACCGGGGCCGGAATGCACGGACAGATCTCGGTGACCGCTGCATTACCTCCGCCCCCGATGATGGCAAAACCCCATGACTTCAACGGCGACGGAAAGGCGGACATCTTCTGGCGCAACGCGACGAGCGGTGCAGACACCATCTGGAAGTCCGGCAGCTCCTCGACGCCCCAGGCGACAACAGGCATCACCGACTTGAACTGGAAAGTCGTCGGAGTTGGCGACTTCAATGGCGACGGCAAAGTGGACGTGTTATGGCGCAACAGCCGTAGCGGCGCGAACACCATATGGAAATCCGGCAATTCGGCCACCCGGCAGACCACGACCGGGGTCACCGACCAGGCATGGAAAGTTGCCGGGGTCGGCGACTTCGATGGCGACAGCAAGTCAGACATTCTGTGGCGCAATGGCGCTAACGGCGCAGATGCCATCTGGAAATCTGGCAACTCAAGCAGCCGGCAGACGACTACCGGCGTCACTAATCTGGCATGGAAGATTGTTGGCGTCGGCGATTTCAATGGCGATGGCAAGTCGGACATCCTGTGGCGCAACACGACGAGCGGTGCCAACGCCATCTGGAGATCGGGCGTCTCGTCGACCCAGCAGTCGATCATCGGAGTGAACGACCAGAATTGGAAAGTCGTCGGCGTTGGCGATTTCAATGGCGATGGTAAGGCGGACATCTTCTGGCGCAATACCTCAACCGGCGCAAATACCATCTGGAAGTCGGGCATGTCATCAACCCAGCAGGCAACAACCCGGGTCACAGATGGCAACTGGAAGGTGGTGGCTGTCGGTGACTTCAACGGCGACGGTGCGTCGGACGTGTTCTGGCGCAATACCGCGACTGGCGCCAACACAATCTGGAAGTCGGCGCTTGCATCCGCTCAACAGACAACGGCAGCCGTTCCGGATTCGAGCTGGGCAGTCGTTCCCTACGAGGGACAGGCGTTGCAGTAATGCCGAGCACCGCCCCAACCCAAGGTCGCTGATTGAAGCCCATCAGCGACCTTGACCGCTGTGGATCACCCGTTGGTGAAAAACCAATTTCCGCCGGGCGGCGTTTGGTGCCCCGATAGCACCGCTGCGTGGAAGGCAGCTGGATTTTCCCGCTCAGGTCGGCAGGTCGCCGGTAGGGCGGGAAATCCCCGAAACAATCGATACCACGCGACGGACTGGCGTCATCTGGCGCCCGTCCTTAAACTATGCGGCTGGCATGTGTCGTCGACATGCCGTTTGACGACCGCCTTGGGAGTGCGTCATGGCACTACAAGGCTTTCCGACGGATCGTGCGAGCCCCCGACAACCATTGAATTGGCGCACGCGGCAACCCGTGCACCGCAGCTGAAACGAGAGGACGCGCGTGCTGGCCGAATACCTGCCGACCCTGCTGTTCCTGATCGTGGCCGCCGGCATCGGCGTGGCCCTGATCGTGATCGGCAATGTCCTTGGCCCGAAGCGCCCGACGGCGGAGAAGCTGTCCCCGTACGAATGCGGATTCGCCGCATTCGGCGACGCGCATATGCGCTTTGACGTGCGCTACTACCTGATCGCGATCCTGTTCATCGTTTTCGACTTGGAGATCGCGTTTGTCTTCCCATGGGCGCTGGTTTTCCGCGAACTTGGCGTCTTCGGGCTCGTTGAGATGGGCGTGTTCCTGGCGCTGCTGGTGATCGGCTTCGCCTACGTCTGGAAGAAGGGAGCGCTGGAATGGGAATGAGGCAGACGATCGAAGGGTTGATGAACAACCCGCTGCCTGAAGGCCGCGTCGACGACATCCTGATGACCGACGGCGCCAACCCACTGACGGAGCGCGGCTTTGTCACGACCACGTCCGACGCACTGCTGAACTGGGCGCGCACCGGATCGATGTGGCCGATGACCTTCGGGCTCGCATGCTGTGCGGTGGAAATGATGCATGCCGGCGCTTCGCGTCTGGACCTGGACCGTTTCGGCGTGGTGTTTCGTCCGTCGCCACGCCAGTCGGATGTGATGATCGTGGCCGGTACGCTGGTCAACAAGATGGCGCCGGCGCTGCGCAAGGTCTACGACCAGATGCCCGATCCCAAATGGGTCATTTCGATGGGCAGCTGCGCCAATGGCGGCGGTTATTACCACTATTCCTACGCCGTGGTGCGCGGCTGCGACCGCATCGTTCCGGTCGACATCTACGTGCCTGGCTGCCCGCCTACCGCGGAAGCGCTGACTTACGGCATCCTGCAACTGCAGAAGAAGATCCGACGCGCCACCAATTTCGGTGCGATCAAGACGGGTC
>JAQGOI010000303.1 GCA_028293685.1 Lysobacteraceae bacterium
ATTTCCAGGCGTCGAAGACCGCGACGCTGCCGAAGCCTTGCGTGGGGCGGACATCTTCGCGCCTCGCAGCGTGTTACCTCCGCCTGGCCCGGGCCAGTACTACTGGGTGGATCTCGAGGGATTGCAGGTCAGGAATCTTGAAGGCGCGGACTTCGGGGTTGTTTCACACCTGTTCTCCACTGGCGCCAACGACGTCCTCGTCGCGCGCGGCGATCGCGAACGCATGATTCCCTTCCTGGAGCCCGATTACGTCTGCTCCGTCGACTTCGACACCGGCGTCGTCACCGTCGACTGGGATGCGGATTTCTAGACCTGCCATGCGCGTCGACGTCGTCAGCCTGTTTCCCGAGTTCGTCACGCAGATGTCCAGCCACGGCGTGGTCGGTCGCGCGCAGGAGCGCGGGCTGCTGGCTATCCACGGCTGGAATCCGCGTGAATACGCGACCGGCAACTACCGGCGCGTCGACGAACGTCCGTTTGGCGGCGGTCCCGGCATGGTGATGCTGATCGATCCGTTGCGTGACTGCCTTGGCGCGGCACGCCAAGCCGATGCGGGTCCGGCGAAAGTGATCTATCTCACGCCGCAAGGCCAGCGGCTGAACCAAGCCAAGGTGCGTGACCTGGCGACTCGTGAGCGCCTGATACTGCTGTGTGGCCGCTATGAAGGGATCGACGAACGCCTGATTGCGGCCGAGGTCGACGAGGAACTGTCGATCGGCGACTACGTGCTGTCGGGCGGCGAGCTGGCCGCGGCCGTCGTGATCGACGCCGTAGCACGCCTGCAGGAGGGTGCGCTGAACGACAGCGAGTCGGCAACGCAGGACAGTTTCGAAGACGGCCTGCTCGATTGCCCTCATTTCACGCGCCCGGTCGAGCACGAACTGGGCGACGTGCCGCACGTGCTGATGTCGGGCAACCATGCCGGGATCGCCCGCTGGCGCCGGCAACAGTCATTGGGCCGCACATGGCTGCGACGCCCGGACCTGATCGATCCGGAATTGCTGTCCGTAGCAGACCGGCAACTGCTGGAGGACTTCCTCGCCGAGGGAGGCTTCCCCCCGGTCAGAACCACGTAAGCCCTGGCGCCGAAGGGAGCTAGCACTTGGAGGAGCCGCGCCGCTATAATGCCCGGCTTCGCTGATCCATGTCAGGCGCAGGTCATGCACCCGCGCGACACCCCTGCCTCGACAGGCACCCCAACAGGCCGAGTCATGAACAAGCCCTCGATCCATACGCTGCTGCAGAATTTCGAATCCGAACAGGTGCAGCGCGAGTTGCCGGACTTCGGCCCGGGCGACACCGTCGTCGTCAACGTCAAGGTGAAGGAAGGCAACCGTGAACGCCTGCAGGCCTATGAGGGCGTGGTCATTGCCAAGAAAAATGGCGGCCTGAATTCGGCGTTCACCGTGCGCAAGATTTCGCACGGTTTCGGCGTCGAGCGCGTGTTCCAGACCCACAGCGCGATCATCGAGTCGGTGCAGGTCAAGCGCCGTGGCGCGGTGCGCGCCGGCAAGCTGTATTACCTGCGCGGCCTGGAAGGCAAGAAGGCGCGCATCAAGGAAGATCTGGCTGCACACGCCAAGGCCAAGGCCGACGCGAAAGCCTGAGCTGCCAGCCAATTCGATTTGCAACGGCCGCCTCAGGGCGGCCGTTGTCGTTTCAGGACCACCGGTGCGCCGCGGCTCTTTCGTCACGCATCACATGCGAGTCTGCGAGGCATGGGAAAAGATTTGAATGACCGTTGAACTCGCTCCCGTGCGGCTTGACCAGTGGTTATGGGCCGCGCGGTTTTTCAAAACCCGCACGCTTGCGCGACAGGCCGTGGAAACCGGAAAAGTCGCCATCGGCGGACAGCGTGCCAAGCCTGCCCGCGGCGTGCGCGTCGGCGATGCGCTGCACATCACCCGCGGCGAGGAGCGGTTCGAAATACAGGTTCTTGCAGTCAGCGACCGACGCGGCTCCGCAGGCATTGCGCAGGCGCTGTATTCGGAGTCCGAAGCCTCGCGCCAGCGTCGTGAATCCGAACGTGCCATGCGCGCCGCACAGCGTGCCGGATACAAGGCTCCGGATGCGAAACCTGACAAGCGTGCGCGGCGGCTGATCCGCGCACTGGGCGACATAGACGCGTTGTAGCTGGCGTAGCTTCGCCACCGACTCAGGTCAGCGCTTTCAACCGATAAAGCGCTTCCAGTGCCTGCTTTGGCGTCAGTTCGTCAGGTTCCAGCGAAGCCAATGCCTCGATTGCAGCCGAGGATGGCGCAAACAATCCGATCTGTAGTGGCGCGTCGAGCGCATGGGCTGTCATCGGTGTCGAAGGAGCATCGCGGCCCTTCTGCTCCAGTTCGGCCAGCCGCGCACGCGCCTGTCGCACGACCGTTTTTGGCAATCCTGCCAGCGCGGCAACCTGCAACCCGTAGCTGCGATCGGCCGGACCGTCTTTCACCGCATGCATGAACACCAGCGATTCCCCATGCTCGACCGCGTCCAGATGCACGTTGGCGATGCCGCTGCCGGGCTGCGCGAGTGCGGTCAGCTCGAAATAATGGGTGGCGAAAAGCGTGTATGCACGGTTGACCGACGCGAGGTGGCGGGCGCAGGCGTCGGCGAGCGCGAGCCCGTCGTAGGTCGACGTGCCACGGCCGATCTCATCCATCAGCACGAGCGATTCCGGCGTGGCGTGATGCAGGATGTAGCTGGTCTCGCTCATCTCGACCATGAAGGTCGACTGCCCGCGCACCAGGTCGTCACCGGCGCCGATGCGCGTCAGGATCCGGTCGATCGGGCCGATCACCGCTCGCGTCGCCGGCACGAAACTGCCGATGTGCGCCAGCAAAACGATCAGTGCGTTCTGCCGCATGTACGTCGACTTGCCTCCCATGTTGGGTCCGGTGACGACCAGCATGCGGACGCCGTCGCGGTGCGGCGCACAGTCCAGCATGAGGTCGTTCGGTTCGAACGGCTCGTCACGCACCGCCTCCACGACAGGATGGCGTCCGCCTTCGATCTGAATGCCCGGGCTATCGGCAAGTTCGGGTTGCGACCAATCCAGGGTCTGCGCGCGTTCGGCGAGGCAGGCAAGCACGTCGATTTCCGACAACGCCGCCGCGCAACGCCGCAGTTGCTCCAGCGACTGGTTGAGGATGTCCAGCAAGGATTCGTACAACACCTTCTCGCGCAGCAGCGATCGTTCTCGTGCCGACAGCACCTTGTCCTCGAACGACTTGAGCTCCTCGGTGATATAGCGCTCCGCACCAGTCAGCGTCTGTCGCCTGGTGTAATGCACCGGTGCGCGATCGGATTGGCCTTTGCTGATCTCGATGAAGTAGCCATGCACGCGGTTGTAGCCGACCTTGAGGCTGGCGATGCCACTGGCGGCGCGCTCGCGGGTTTCCAGATCGATGAGGAATTGATCCGCGTGGCTCGAAAGCGTGCGCAGTTCGTCAAGCTCCGCGTCGTGACCCTCCGCAAAGACGCCACCATCGCGCGCGAGCACCGGTGGATGCGGCACGATTGCCGACGCCAGCAGTTGCGCGATGTCCTGGTGTTCACCGAACTCCGCTGCCAACGTGCGCAGACGGGGCGAGTCGAGCGGCGATAGCAGGTCGTGCAATCCGGGCAGCAGTGCGAGGCCGTCGCGCAACGTCGAGAGATCGCGCGGTCGCGCACTGCGCAAGGCGATTCGCGAAAGGATGCGCTCCATGTCGCCGAGCGCACGAAAGCGCTCACGCAGCTTTTCGGCGATCCGGGATTCCAGCAAGGTCGCAACCGCATGGTGACGCAGGCGCAGCGTTGCACGATCACGCAGCGGTCGATGCAGCCAGCGGCGCAGCAGACGACCACCCATGGGCGAGAAGGTCGAGTCCAGTACGCCCAGCATCGTGGTGCGGACGTCGCCGTCGACGCGCGAGTCGAGTTCCAGATGCCGTCGTGTCGCCGCATTCATCGCGATGGCGCCATCGACGGCTTCCATCGAGATGGCAGCCAGATGCGGCAGGCGCTGCTGCTGCGTTTCCTCGACGTAGCCAAGCAGGGCGGCCGCCGCGGCGATGCACAGCGGCTTGTCTTCGATTCCGAAGCCGGTGAGGTCGTGCACGCCGAAAAACTGCAGGAGTTTCCGGCGGCCGCTGTCGCCATCGAACAACCAGGGCGCACGCCGGCGGACACCACCGCGCTCACGGACGTTCGGCGGCCACCCATCGTCATCGGGGAGCAACACTTCCGCAGGCTCCAGGCGCGCGAGCTCGGCCTCCAGCGCATCGACGCCCGCTACGTCCGACACGAGAAAGCGTCCGCCGGCGAGGTCCGCCCAGGCCAGTCCAAAACGCTCGGCACTCGGCGCTGCTCCGCGTGCGATGGCCAGCAACAGCGTGTCGCGCCGTTCGTTCAACAACGCTTCGTCGGTGACTGTCCCTGGTGTCACCACGCGCACGACCTTGCGCTCGACCAGTCCCTTGGCCAGCGCCGGATCTCCGATCTGTTCGCAGATCGCGACCGACTCGCCCAATGCGACCAGGCGTGCCAGGTAGCCCTCGTGCGCATGCACCGGAACACCGGCCATCGGGATCGGTTGCCCCGCCGAATTGCCGCGCTGGGTCAACGTGATATCGAGCAGTTGGGCTGCCTTGCGCGCGTCGTCGTAGAACAGCTCGTAGAAGTCGCCCATACGGAAAAACAGCAGCACATCCGGATGACTGGCCTTGGCAGCGAAGAACTGCCGCATCAGCGGAGAGTGCTGCGGCGTGCTTTCACCGGTCATCGGGCTTGGCGCTGGTCATGGGCGGAGGCCGCGAAACAATGAAAAAGTGTAGTGGAAACCGACCGCCCGAAGCGATCTGCCGGCGACCGACCGACGGAATGCCGGTGGCGCTGACGTTCGGCACGAGTCGATTGAACAGTGGCGCAGCGCTTGCCTGTCATTGTGTCCGCGAATCACCGCCCGCTAGAC
>JAQGOI010000318.1 GCA_028293685.1 Lysobacteraceae bacterium
GATCTTCAACCTCAAGCTGCCGATGAAGAAACGCTGGCAGGAGACCCGCCTGTGTCTGGATCTGTTTTGCGAGCAGGCGGACAAGGCAGTGGTGGTGCGCGCGCGCCAGCTTTTTCATGATCGCGAGGAAATCACGGTATTTGCCGGGCGTCCGTAGCCCGCCTATTCAGCTAGCGTTCTGTCACTTGACGCGGACTTTACTTAATGCGGGATACGGTCGCCCCGTTAACAACCTGAAAGGCGGACGTATGCGACCGATCAACCGAATTCCCCTGATGCTGGCTATGGTCGGCGCGCTTGGACTGACTGGCAGCGCCCTGGCGCAATCGACGGGCATTACCAGCGCCCAGGCCGTGCAGCAGACCAACGCGGACGCGGCAGCAGCCACGGCCAATGCAACGCAGGCCGACCAGGCTGCCGACGAGGCGAAGAAAGCAGCCAATGCCGCTGTGCGTTCGAGCATGACTCCAGCGGCGTCGACAGAAGGCGCGATGTCGGCCAATGCCAACGCGGCGACCGCACAATCGGCCGCCGTCCAAGCCCAACAGTCAGCGACCGATGCGCAAGCGGGAGCCGAAAAGGCGCAAGCGGCCAATGCCGTCGCCAACTACGGCGTCAACAAGAACGACACCCAGGCCGCGGCCGCGCAGGGCGCATCCCAGGCAAGCGTGGCCGCCCAGGATGCCACCAACGCCGCATCGCAGGCCCAGGCTGCCGCGGGCGCAGCGCAGGATGCCACCAGCATGCAACCCATGCCGCCGATGCAGACGCCGATGCCACCGCCGGCCGATGCGAGTGTTGGCGCTGCCGCGCAGGTCAGCGTGACATCGCATCCTGGCAACTCGATCTCGAGCAATTACCACGTCGACTTCGATGCGATGGACAGCAACCACGACGGCAGCGTCACGCGTGCCGAAGCGAAGGGCAACGCCGACCTCATGCGCGAGTTCCACGTGGTCGACAGCAATCACAACGGCCGCCTGAGCAAGGACCAAATGAAAGGCTGGCTGTAACAAGCCGCCGACGGCCGTAGCCAAAACGCCCCGCTGGTTGCGGGGCGTTTTTTATGTAACGCCAGAAGCCCGACGCCAAAGCCGATGCGCCAGTGGCGGCACCCGTCCGGCAAGCCCGAGCAGGGGCCCACGCAGTAGCGTTGCCGCCATCCCGTCGCTGGCGAATACCCGATTGATCCCTTCGAACGTATAGGCGGCTACCGCATTCTCGCTCTTGCGCGCGCGGGCCCAGCGCGCAAGGCGATGCGGGCGGCTCCAGTCCACGCGCAAATCAATCGCCGTCCCGATCATATCGCGCAGCGCCCACACATCGCGCAACCCCAGATTGACGCCCTGCCCGGCCAGCGGATGGACGACATGCGCGGCGTCGCCGATCACCAGGACGCGACCATTGACCGCTTCGCGCACCAGCTGTCGCCGCAGGGGAAACGCCACGCGAGGCGATTGCGGCACGACGTCGCCCAGCCGCGCACCGAACGCGCGCGTCAGCGATTCGCCGAATTCGCGGTCATCCGCAGCGAGCAGATCGGCGACCTTGTCGTCGGCTACCGTCCAGACGATGGAACTGCGATGGCCTGCCGGTTGCACATCGGTCAGATCCGCACACGGCAGGAAAGCCACGGGCCCGCCGGGGAGAAAGCGCTGCCATGCCGTCTCTTCGTGCGGGTTCGCGGTGGTGACATAGGCGACGATGCCGCGCTGCCGGTAGTCGTGGCTCACCACGTCGATCTGCGCAAGCTGACGTAGCGTCGAATCCGCGCCGTCAGCAGCGACCGCCGCGCTGGCTTCGATTCGCGTGCCGTCATCCAGCTGCAGGCGAACGCCACCAGGATCCTGCTCACAGCGCTCGACACGGGCCGGACAATGCACACGTACGCCCGCGGCATTGGCGCCGTCCCACAGACGCTCGACCAGCAACGCATGTTCGACGATCCAGCCCAGCTCACGCCGGCCGAAAGCGTCCGCATCGAACATCAGCTCGCCGCCACCTGCCGCATCCCACACGCGCATGCGTCGGTAGGCCTGCGCGCGCGCGCTGGCGATGCCCTCCCAGACGCCGAGGGTGTCCAGCAACCCGATGTTGTCCGGCGCGATGGCGTAGACGCGCAGGTCGGGCTTGCCGACGGTCCAGCGTTGCGGTTGCGCGGCCTCGATCAGCGCGACATCCAGGCCTGCCCGCGCAAGTGCGAGCGCGGCGCAGGTCCCCACCGCACCGCCGCCGACCACGGCGACATCCACGCGCCCGCGTCGACTCATGTCGGCAACGCCCTGCAAAGACGGGGTACGTCGCCGCGATATCCCATCGCGCCACCCACGAGCCATCCCTGCAACGCCGGCAGGCGATCGGCAGCCATTAATCCAATCGCGCGCAGTGGCCGGAGCAGCGGATCGGTATTTGCCGTCAGCCGCGCGAGTCCGTCGGAAAATCGGATCGTGCGTTCGCGATCGTCTTGTCGACGCAATGCATACGCCGCGAGCAACGCATCGGTTCCCGGATCGGGCTGGCCTTCGATCAACTCCGCCAGCGTCAATGCGTCGCGCAGGCCTAGGTTGAAACCCTGGGCGCCGATTGGATGCAGTGTCTGTGCCGCGTTGCCGACCAGCACGGCCCGCTGGTCGAGAACGGTCGGCGCACGCAAGCCGACCGCTTGATAGGTACTGCGATCGCCGGCAGACAGGAAGCGGCCGACGCGCCAGCCGAAAGCCTGTTGCAGCCGCGCGATGAACCCGGACGCGTCCAGCGCCGCGACCGCCGCGGCATGCTTTCCGGCAACGGCGTGCACCACGCCAAACTGGCCATCGGCGCGCGGCAACAGTGCGGTCGGACCGTCGTCGCCAAAACGCTCGTACGCGGTGCCATCGGGGGCGCGCTCGCTGCGCACACGGGCCACGAACAACGTCTGCGCGTAGTCATGTTCGTCCGCGTCCAGGCCAAGCGCCTCCCGTACGGCGCTGCGCGTGCCATCGGCGCCGACGAGCAGCCGCGCCTGGATCGTACGTTCACCTTCCTCGCCGGCGATCCGGATGCCGCGAGCCACGCCGCCCCCATCATCGACACCGAGAAAACGCGCCGGTCGATAGCGAACGACGCGCGGCGCTTCGTCCAGCCTCGCTTCGAGCGCTTCGCCAAAGGCGCGCGCCATGACGACCTGCCCGAAGGCTTCGCGTCCGTAGTCGCCCGCATCGAGCTGGACACGGCCAAAGTCGCCCTGGCGGCTGACGTGGATCCGGCGAATGGGCGCAGCGGGCGTCCGCAACTTCTGCATCACGCCCAGAGCCGTCAACGCGTTCACCGTCGCCTCGGCGAAACTGAGGTTGCGTTCGTCGAACACCGCAGGCAGCGCGCCTGCTGGCGTGGCTTCGATCAGCGCAACATCCATCCCGATACGGTCCAGTGCGAGCGCCAGGCTGGTGCCTACCAGGCCACCGCCCACGATCGCCACGTCATGTCGGGTCGACACCATGCGGATGGGAAAGCCGGCAGGACGGGTGCGTTATGCTACCGGTTCCGCCGTACGACCCGCGCGCACGCCATGAACCGCACTGATCCCACGTTTGCTCCAGGCCCGCTCGTGCTCGCCGGGCTGATCTTCATGGCCGCCCTGACGCGCCTGTTGCCGCATCCCCCCAACTTTTCGCCGGTCGAAGCCATCGCCCTGTTTGGCGGCGCGTACTTCGCGTCCAGGCAATGGGCCGTGGTGGTTCCGCTGCTGGCCATGCTGGTCTCGGACATCGCCCTGGGTGCGCTGCACGGGGGCGGTTACGCCAGTTACCTGGGCGGCGTCAGTTTCTGGTCCGTCTACGGCTGCATCGCGCTGTCTGTGGTGCTCGGCCTCAGGCTGCGCGGCAAGGTCACCGGTGCCCGCGTCCTGGGTTATTCGGTTGCAGGCTCCGTGCTGTTTTTTGCGGTGACCAATTTCACGGCGTGGCTGTCCGATCCGGTGTACGCAAAGAACACCGCTGGCCTGGCGGCCGCCTACGTTGCCGGCATTCCGTTTTTCCGCTGGACGTTGCTGGGCACCATGTTCTACAGCGCATTGCTGTTTGGCGGGTTCTCGCTCCTGCGTCGGCGCGTGCCGGCACTGAATTCGCGGACGGTGTAAAGGACCGGGCAATTTTGTGGGCAACCGCCTCAGCAAGATCTATACCCGCACCGGCGACGACGGCACGACTGGGCTCGGCGACGGCACCCGGATCGCCAAGGATTCGGCACGGGTGTCTGCCTACGGCACGGTCGACGAGGCCAATTCCGCAATCGGACTGCTGCTGGCCGCTGTCCTGCCGGCTGACGTCGGTGCGTTGCTGACGACCATCCAGCACCAGCTGTTCGACCTGGGTGGCGAACTGTGCATTCCCGGGCACGCGGCGATATTCGATGCCGACATCACGGCGCTGGAGCAGGCACTGGACCGCTACAACACGCCGCTGCCGCCGCTCAAGGATTTCATCCTGCCCGGCGGCGGTGAAGCCGCGGCGCGCTGCCATGTCGCCCGCACCGTCGTGCGACGTGCCGAACGCGAGACCGTGACGCTGGCGCGGCACGATGTCGTGCGCCCGCAAGCCGTTCATTACCTCAATCGGCTATCGGACCTGCTGTTCGTGCTGGCACGGGTTCTGGCACGCGCGAGCGGCCATGGCGAGGTCCTGTGGAACCATGCACGCCGCAAGTCCTGAACCCTCGGCGGCTGCGATCCATGTGTATACGCACGCGTCCTGCCTTGCGCATGACACCGGGCCTGGGCACGCCGAACGCCCCGAGCGCCTGAGCGCTGTCACCGATGCGCTGCGCGATGCATTCGGCGCGCGCATCCAGTGGCACCAGGCGCCTGCAGCCAGCCGCGAACAGCTGCTTCGCACCCATGCGCCGTCCCTTTTGCAGTTGGTGCTCGACGCACGTCAGACGCAACGCGTGATGCTCGATCCCGATACCGTGCTGTCGACGCAATCGGGCGAATCGGCGTTGCGCGCCGCCGGTGCCGGTGTCGCCGCGGTGGATGCGGTGCTGTCGGGGTCGGCGCTGCGGGTCTTCTGCGCCGTGCGTCCCCCCGGACATCACGCGACCGCAGATACCGCCATGGGGTTCTGCCACTTCAACAACGTTGCCGTCGCCGCCATGCACGCCCTGGATGCACACGGGCTCGAGCGCGTGGCGATCGTCGATTTCGACGTCCACCACGGCAATGGCACGCAGGCGATCTTCGAGCGCGACCCGCGCGTGTTGTACCTGAGTTCGCACCAGATGCCGCTGTATCCGGACACCGGCCGCGCGGATGAACATGGCGCCGGCAACATCTTCAACGCGCCGCTGTATCCGGGTGCGGGCGGCGAACAATTTCGAAGCGCGTGGCTGGCGGGGCTGTTGCCGGCCCTGGAAACCTTCCGGCCGCAATTGCTATTGCTGTCGACAGGGTTCGATGCGCACAGCCGCGATCCGCTGGCGCAGCTGCGCCTCGAGTCGGAAGATTTCGCGTGGCTCACGCGAAAGCTGGTGGCCGTCGCGGACCGTCATGCCCACGGCCGCATCGTCTCGATGCTCGAAGGCGGCTACGATCTCGAAGCGTTGCGGGAGTGCAGCGTTGCGCACGTCGCCGCCCTGTCCGGCTGATCCAGAAGGCAAAGGGCGCCGCGTTGCGCAGCGCAGCCACCGGCCGATTGGCAGTTCCACCAGCGCAGAGCCTCGTTTCTAAGCAACTCGCATTGCCGCTACCCCATGGATACGGCAAGCTAACGACCGATTCCGCTGACGGATGCCCGCGTGCGCCGAACCCTCCGCTTGCTGCCGTTGCCGTTGTGCATTGGCCTGTCACTCGCAGCGCATGGCGCCGAGAATCGCCCCGACGACTGGCGCCTGTGCCCGATCACCGACGCGGTCCCCGCGTTTGCCGACGCCCAGCAGCCGACAGGCAAGGCGGAGACACGGGTCCTGCAGCCCACCGATATCGAGGGCGACAAGCTGGGCGGTACCGATACAAACCCGCAGTTCCAGGGCAACGTCGCGCTGCGTCGCGGTGACCAGTTCCTGGGCAGCCGGAAGCTCACCTACGACAGCGACACCGGCAAATACGTGGCTGAGGGCGACGTGCGCTATCAGGACTCGGGCATGCGCATGGTGGCCGATCGCGCCGAGGGCAACCAGAACACCGACACCCACAACGTCCAGGACGTGCACTACCAGCTGATGTCGCGTCGCGGCAATGGCGGCGCCGAGCACGTCGAACTCCATGGCGCACAGGGCGCGCTGTACGGCGCAACCTATTCGACCTGTCCGCCCGATGAACGCGCGTGGGAGCTGCGCGCGCGACGCATCGATATCGATACCGACGCCGGAACCGGCGTGGCGCGCAATGCGACGCTGCGCGTGGGCCATGTGCCGGTGCTGTACGTGCCGTGGTTTCCCTTCCCCATCGACAACCGGCGTAAAACCGGCCTGCTGTCGCCGTCGATCGGCACGTCCAACCGCAACGGATTCGACTACCGGCAGCCGTACTACATCAACCTGGCGCCGAACTACGACATGACGCTGACGCCACGGCTGATGACAAGCCGCGGCCTGCAGCTGGGAACCGAATTCCGCTATCTCACCGATACCGGACGCGGGGTGTTCGATTTCGCGATCCTGCCCAACGATCGCCTGACCGATCGCAGACGCGCGGACGACCTCGCGGAAGAGGAACTGCACAACCTCGACCCGGCCAACCGGCGCAAGGACACCCGCGAAAGCTTTCGCTTCTTCGGCACCCAGAACATCAATCCAACCTGGCAGGCCCGGGCCAACCTCAACTGGATCAGCGATCCGCATTACCTGCAGGATTTCAGCAGCAGCATCAACGGGCTCAGCCCGTTCTCGGTCTACAGCAGCCTGGGCATCTTCGGACAAGGTCGATACTGGAGCGCGTCGCTCACCGCCGACCACAACGAGCTGGCGGATTACACGATCAATCGGGTGTTCCTGCCCTACAACCGCCTGCCCCGCGCCGTTTTCCACTGGGACCAGCCGCTGACGCGGTGGCTGGACACCGGCGTGGATACCGAAGCGGTGCACTTCCAGGATCC
>JAQGOI010000344.1 GCA_028293685.1 Lysobacteraceae bacterium
TGGCACGTCCGTGGCTTGCGCACTACCCGGCCGGCGTTCCGGCCGAAATCGACGTCGATGAGTTCCCCTCGATCGTTTCGGTCCTCGAGCGTGCCATCGATCGTTATCGCGACCATCCGGCCTTCTCCAATCTCGGCAAACGCATCACCTACGCCGATGTCGATCGGCTCAGCGCGCAGCTGGCGGCATTCCTGCTGGGCGAGTTGAAGCTCAAGAAGGGCGACCGGGTTGCGATCATGTTGCCCAATTGCCTGCAATATCCGATAGCGACATTCGGCATCCTTCGGGCAGGCTTGACGGTGGTCAATGTCAATCCGCTTTACACGCCGCGCGAACTGCGACACCAGCTGGTCGATTCGGGCGCCAGCGCGATCATCGTCCTGGACAACTTCGCGCACACCGTGCAGTCCGTGATGAGCGACGTGCCGTCGATGCGCGTGATCACAAGCGGCCTGGGCGACATGGTCGGCATCAAGGGAGCCATCGTCAATTTCGTCGTGAAGTACGTCAAGCGGATGGTTCCCGATTACGCGATCCCCGGCGCAATCCGCTTTCGCGATGCACTGTCGCAGGGCCAGCAGCACCCCTTGCCCAAGGTCACCTGCGCTCCCGGGGATATCGCCTTCCTGCAATACACAGGCGGCACGACGGGCGTGGCGAAGGGCGCGATGCTGACGCACCGCAACCTGGTCGCGAACATGCAACAGGCCGCCGCATGGATCGGCACGACCGTGCGTCCGGGCGAGGAACTCATCGTGACGGCCTTACCGCTGTATCACATCTTCGCGCTGACGGCGAACGGGCTGGTCTTCATGAATCTCGGAGGGCTCAATTACCTGATCACCAACCCACGCGACATGCGCGGATTCGTGAAGGAGCTGTCGAAAATTCCGTTTACCGCCATCACCGGCGTCAACACATTGTTCAACGGATTGCTCAACACGCCCGGTTTCGACCGCATCGATTTCTCGCACCTGCGACTGACGCTGGGCGGCGGAATGGCAGTGCAGCGCGCGGTCGCCGAACGCTGGAAGCAGGTCACCGGTTGCACGCTCGTCGAGGCGTACGGGCTTACCGAGACGTCGCCCGCTGCCTGCATCAACCCGATGGATCTGCCCGCCTACAACGGGTCGATTGGCTTGCCGGTGCCTTCCACCGACGCCTGCATCAAGGACGACGACGGCCGCCATCTCGGGGTCGGTGAAGTCGGCGAGCTGTGCATCAAGGGTCCGCAGGTCATGCTCGGTTACTGGCAACGCCCGGCAGAAACAGCCGAAGTGATGGACGGCGAAGGCTGGCTGCACACCGGCGACATGGCACGCATGGACGATCAGGGATTCTTCTACATAGTCGACCGCAAGAAGGACATGATCCTGGTCTCGGGTTTCAACGTGTACCCAAACGAGGTCGAGGACGTGATCGCCATGATGCCCGGCGTCCTGGAGGTCGCAGCCGTTGGCGTGCCCGATGAAAAATCCGGCGAAGCGGTCAAGGTGATCATCGTCAAGAAGGATCCGACCTTGACCGCGGAACAGGTGAAAGCCCACGCCAGCGAATTCCTGACCGGTTACAAGCATCCCAAATACGTCGAATTCCGCAGGGAATTACCGAAAACGAATGTAGGCAAGATCCTGCGCCGCGAACTGCGCGAGCCCCATCCGGCGTAACTTCGAGCCACCTCGAACGCCTGGCCAGTCCATCCGGAACGCCAGGACGGCCAGCTCAACAGTCACGCCTTCCGGTGTAGCATCCAGCCGGTGGGCCCTGACCGGTCCGCCCGCGCCCACTGATGCTCCCCTGCGGACGGCTGCCCAACGAGGACCGCTCCATGAGCACGATCGAGAAACTCCTTCGCGTCCGTCCCTACTCCACCATGCGGGTCGAAGGCGATCCCATGGGCCGCGAACATTGGCTCTACATGCACTCCCAGCAGCAGGCTGGAGTTCGTCCCTGCTTCCGCACCGAGCTCATGGACGAGATGTGGAGTTACCTGACCTCGATCACCTTGCGCGAATGTCAACGCGAACCCGGACAGCTTCGGCACGTGGTGCTCGCCTCCGATGCGCCTGCATTCAACCTGGGCGGCGACCTGGAGCTGTTCTCGCAGTTGATCCGCAACAACAATCGCGAACGACTGCTTGCGTACGCGCGGCGATGCGTCGATGGCGTCCACCACCTGCACAACGGCCTGGGCGGGGACGTACGCACCATTGCGTTGGTGCAGGGCGACGCATTGGGCGGCGGCCTGGAACTGGCTTTGGCCTGCCATACGATCGTGGCAGAGGAAGGCGTCGGGATGGGCCTGCCGGAAGTGCTGTTCGGACTCTTCCCGGGCATGGGAGCCTACTCGTTCCTCTGCAAGCGGGTCGTGCCGCAAGTGGCCGAGAAACTCATCCTCGATGGCGTGATCCACTCAAGCGAAGAGCTCTACCGGCTCGGAATCGTCGACGTCCTGGTTCCAAAGGGAGAAGGCGAACGGGCAGTCCAGGAGCTCATCCGGCAGCAGCAACGGGCTCCGCACGCGCACCTTGCGATGAACGCCGTGCGGTCGATCGCGCAACCGGTTGGCTATGACGAGCTGATGGGGATCACGGAAGTTTGGGTGGATACGGCGCTCGCCCTGGGGGAACGTTCGCTCAAGACGATGGACCGGATCGTGCGGGCACAAACCAGGAACTGCGCGGCAGCCTGACCCGACCTAATGCTGCTCGTTGCCGTTGTCCCGCGCGGATCGTAGCGCGGCCCGCGCCTGGAGCGCGGACCGCCCTTGCGCCAGCTTGTCATGCAGGCCGGCCAGGTGCTGCCGCCACTCCACGGCAAGCTGCCAGTCGGCCAGTCGCATGAGCTCGCCGCCGGCAGCAGCCAGCCGTACCAGCCCGAGATTGCTGGCCACTCCCTTGATGGCGTGCGCATGTTCGCGCGTCAACTCCCAATCGCTTTTCTCACCAGCCGACTGCATGCCGGCCATGCTGGTCGCAGCGTCCCGCAGACACTGTTCGACGAACTCCTGCTCGAAGGATTCGCCCATCCCAAGCGCCGCGAGCTCGTCGAGAATGCCCGGATCAAAGACGTCATTGGCGGACGACGGTTCGATCCTTGCCGGCAGTGACGTGATCACCTGACCATTGGTCGTGATGTCCGCGAGCATGTCCAGCAGTCGCGTCGCCGAGATCGGCTTGGCGAGAAATCCACGTGCCCCGGCCTGCTCGCAGCGCCGAATCGACTCGGGAGTCACGTCCGCGCTCAGCACGACGACGGGTGTCTTGCGGCTGCCGCCCGCCTCCATCACCCGCAACTGGCGCATCAGATCGATGCCGTTGAGCCCCGGCATGTGCAGGTCGATGATGACCGCATCGTAGTCGCTGACTTCCAACGCGTTGAGCACCGCTTCGCCGTTGTCGCACGCAAGCACGCGATGGCCGGCCTTCTGCAGCAGACGCTGCAGCACCATCCGGTTGGCGGCATGATCGTCGGCCATCAGGATCTGCATGCTCCGTACACGCGCCCTGTGGCGCAGGAACGGATCGGTAAACGCAATGATGTTCTTGCCCGAACTCTTTTCAGGCGCGTCGAATTCCGCAGCCTGTTCCAGGACCGCCGGTCTTGCTGGCGGCAATGTATCGAAGGGCAGTTCCACCCAGAACCGGCTGCCCTGCTTTTTGCCGCTGTCGAAACCGATGCTTCCGCCCATCGCCTCGGTCAGGCCTTTGGCGATCGTGGTGCCGAGACCGGTGCCGCCGTAGCGTCGGGACAAGGTCGCATCGGCCTGCTCGAATGCCTCGAACAGGCGCTTTCTCGATGCCGCCGGGATGCCGATCCCGGTGTCGGTGACGGTGAAGCGCAACCGCGGACGCATCGCGTCGACACACGCCAGACTCACGTCTAGCGAGACATAACCGTGTTCGGTGAACTTGACGGCGTTGCCGACCAGGTTGAGCAGCACCTGCCGCACATGACCGATGTCGCCGCGTACGAGCATCGGCACATCGGCGGCGATCTTCGACGCATACGCGAGCTGTTTTGCGCGCGCCATCGGCTGCAGGATCAGGCCGATGCCATCGATCAGTTCGGCAATCGAGAACTCCTCGATGCTGAGCTTGAGCTTGCCGGCTTCGATCGCCGATATGTCCAGGACGTCCTCGACCAGCGACAGGAGCGATCGCGTGGACGCCTGGATGGTATTGAGGCACTCGCGCTGCTCTGAATCGAGCCTGGTGGTCGCCAGCAGCTCCGACATGCCGGCCAGCCCATTGAGCGGCGTCCGGAATTCATGACTCATGTTCGCCAGGAAACGGCTCTTGGCTTCGTTGGCGCGATGCGCTTCCTCGGTGGCGCGCGTCAGTGCGCGCAGCAACCCCGACAGGTAAAGCGGAACAGCAATCAGACCGAAAAGAAGGCCGAGTCCAAGTGAGAAGTTGCGGACCCAGTAGTCGCTGAACGCCAGTACCGCTCCGAAACTGATCACGGCCGCGCCCACGGCTGCGAACAGGTATCGGTTTCCATAACGCAGGCCGTTGCCGATCGTGACCCACATGATGATCACGTACACCCAGGCCAACGGCTCGCCGAGCTGGATCATGGCTGCCGACATCAGACCGTAGTCCGAGCACATCCCGATTGCACGTCGGACATGCGAGACACCGGGACTTGCCAGGATCCAGCCGATCAGCAACGAGCCGACCAGGAATCCGACAGCGACGAGGCCAAGCACGAACCGGCTGGAGTCGTCAGGCGATTCATGATCCGTCGCGGATCTCAACAACAGGAACAGCAACACGACCAGGAGCACCGCGATCCTGACGAGCGCCTGGAGGTGCTCGCTGTCGGGGCGCTCCGCCAGGCGGCGCCTAAGCCGGTCGATGACCGCTTTCATACGTCAATCGACGCCAGGCCGTTTGCTGACCGACGAGAAGCGCGCACAGATGCCCTCCAGACGCTCGCGACTGTTCAGCAATACCTCGACGCAACGCGGGTCGAACAATAGTCCCGATTGGTCCTGCATGTAGGTCAACGCATCGTCCAGCGTCCAGCTGTGCTTGTACGGGCGTGGCGACAGGAGAGCGTCGAGGACATCGGCGACCGCAACGATGCGGGCCTCGATCGGGATGGCTTCACCTGCCAGGCCATCGGGATAGCCACTGCCGTCATAACGCTCGTGGTGCCGCAGTGCGATCGTCGCGCCGGCCTGGATGAAGCGGTTCTGGCTGTCGCAGAGCAGCTGGTGGCCGATCCGCGGATGACGCCGCATGACGCGGATTTCCTCATCGTTCAACGGGCCCGGCTTCAGCAGGACGGCATCCGGGATCGCGATCTTCCCCATGTCATGCAGGGGGGCCGCCAGTTCGATCACCCGGACTTCTTCTTCAGGCAGCCCAAGCCCTTCGGCGATCAGCCCTGCGATGTGCGCCATGCGCTCCAGGTAGGCACTGGTGCCGGTGTCCCGATATTCGATGGCGCGCGCCAGGCGGGACAATGTCTCGCGCTCGCGCTCCTCGACCTCATGCATGCTCGACAGCAACCGCTGCTCCAGCGAAAGCGCACGCTGCTTGACCGACTCGGACTGTTGGCGAAGCTGCAGCAGGTTGCGACAGCGCGCCCGCAGCTCGCGCGGACGAACCGGCTTGACCAGGAAGTCGATGACTCCCGCATCCAGCGCGGCCTGCCGGATCGGTTCGTCGCCCACGACCGTCACCAGGATGATGGGCACGTCGCGATGCATCATCGGACGGCGGAAACGCCGCGCGAACTCCAACCCGTCCATTCCCGGCATGCGGTAATCGAGCAGCAGAAGATCCGGGCGGTTCGCGTCGCACCAGGCCAATGCTTCCTGCGGATCGCCGAAGTCGAGCACCTGCAGTTCGGCACTGATGTCCTCCAGGATATGGCGGAGCATGGTGCGGGCGGACGTCTGGTCATCGACGATCACGATGTTCAAGGAGTTATCCCATTGCATCGGCGCGCGGATTGCATGCAGCGTCATGGCCCAGTCCTCATCGTTGCGAAGCGCAACGGCACCCCGTGGGGATGCTGCCGTGCGCCACTGCGACCTTGAAACCTGTAAACAGGGTGTGGCGGCCCGATCATGCCTGAACGCATCCTGCGTTGTCCCGCTATTTCGTCGCGTTCCCTGCCAGAGGCCGCATATACGGAAAGAGCAGCACGTCACGAATCGAAGCAGAGTCCGTCAACAGCATCACCAGGCGATCGACGCCTACTCCCAGGCCGCCCGTCGGCGGCAACCCGGCTTCGAGCGCGCGGATGTAGTCCTCGTCGTATTGCATGGCCTCTTCATCGCCTCCGGCCTTGGCGGCGACCTGCGCCTGGAAACGCGCGGCCTGGTCCTCCGGATCGTTCAATTCCGAAAACCCGTTGGCCAGCTCCCTGCCCCCCACGAACAGTTCGAAGCGATCGGTGATGCCGGGCTCGCTGTCCGATTCACGGGCCAGGGGCGAAACTTCGACCGGGTAATGGGTGATGAAGGTCGGCGCGATGAGCCCGCTTTCGACAGTCTTTTCGAAGATCTCCAGCAGCAGCTTGCCCCAGCCGTAGGCAGGCCGGACTGGAACGCCCAGGCGCTGGCAATGCGCAGCCAGCGCTTCGCGGCTGCGGCAATCGTCCGCGCTGATGGTCGGGTTGAGCTCACGTACCGCGTCCTCCATCTTCCAGCGCCGGAAAGCCGGGCCGAGGTCGATGGCGTTGCCCTCCCATTCCAGCGCAGTGGTCCCGAGCGTTTCGGTGGCGACCTCGCGGATCATGGCCTCGGTCAGGTCCATGACCTCTTCGTAGGTTGCGTAGGCTTCGTACAACTCGAGCATCGTGAATTCGGGATTGTGTCGCGTGCTCACGCCTTCGTTGCGGAAGTTGCGATTGATTTCGTACACGCGCTCGAAGCCGCCGACGACAAGGCGCTTGAGATAAAGCTCGGGCGCAACGCGCAGGTAGAGGTCGAGCCCGAGCGCGTTGTGATGCGTGGTGAATGGCTTCGCCACGGCACCACCGGCGATGTAATGCATCATCGGTGTTTCGACTTCCAGGAACCGGCGCGCATCCAGCCAGCGTCGAAGCGCGGCGATGATGCGCGAGCGCAACACGAAAACGTCGCGCACTTCCGGCGAAACGATCAGGTCGACGTGCCGCTGCCGGTAACGTTGCTCGACGTCGCTCAGGCCGTGCCACTTGTCGGGAAGCGGACGCAGCGATTTCGTCATCAGCCGAAGCGACTCGGTGCGGATCGACAACTCGCCGGTCTTCGTCCGCATCAGGGTGCCGGTCGCCGCGACGATGTCGCCAACGTCCCAACCCTTGAACGCATCGTACTGGTCACCCAGCGTGCTCGATTGCAGGAACAGCTGGATGCGCCCGGAGACATCCTGTATCTGGGCAAAGGCCGCCTTGCCCATCACCCGCTTGGCCATCAGTCGTCCGGCAACGGCGACGTGTTCGTCGTGCGCCTCGAGCGCCTCTCCGGTCCAGCGACCAACGTCGGCGTATGCGTCCTGCAGGTCCTGGGCGTCATGCGTGCGCCGGAAATCATTGGGAAAGGCGATGCCGCGTTCGCGCAACGCCGTGAGTTTGGCGCGACGCTCGGCGATCAGATGGTTTTCGTCAGCGGATCGCGTCGGCGTTTCGATCGGGTCTGTCATTTGGCTCTTGCTCGCTATTCCCGCGAAGCGGGAATCCACTGTCTTTGGACATCCATAAGGCGAAAATCGCTGGATTCCCGCTTTCGCGGGAATGACGACTCAGGCCGCGTCGCTGCGTTTGGACCCTGCCTCGAGACCCGATTTCAGGCTTGCTTCGATGAACTCGTCCAGGTCGCCATCCAGCACCTTCTGCGTGTCGCTGCGCTCGATTCCCGTGCGCAGGTCCTTGATCCTGGATTGATCCAGCACGTAATTTCGGATCTGACTGCCCCATCCGATATCGGATTTCGTCGCCTCGAGCGCGTCCTTCTCGGCATTGCGCTTTTGTACCTCGAGCTCGTACAACTTTGCCGCGAGCATCTTCATCGCGCGGTCGCGGTTGGCGTGCTGCGAACGCTCCGTCTGGCAGGCGACGACGGTGTTGGTCGGAATATGCGTGATGCGCACCGCCGACTCGGTCTTGTTGACGTGCTGGCCGCCGGCACCGGAGGAACGGTAGACGTCAGTGCGCAGGTCAGCGGGATTGATTTCGATGTCGATCTCGTCGTCGACCTCGGGCGCCACGAACACCGAGGTGAAACTGGTGTGCCGCCGATTGTCGGAATCGAACGGCGACTTGCGGACCAGCCGATGCACGCCGATTTCCGTCTTCAGCCAGCCGTAGGCGTAATCGCCTTCGACGCGGAACGTGGCCGACTTGATGCCTGCCACGTCGCCGCCGCTGACTTCCAGCAGCTCGGTCTTCCAGCCGCGCGACTCGCACCAGCGCAGGTACATGCGTAGCAGCATCTCCGCCCAGTCCTGCGCTTCGGTGCCACCGGCGCCGGCCTGGATGTCGACGAAGGCCGAGTGCGAGTCCATCTTTCCCGAAAACATGCGCTGGAATTCGAGCGCATCGACGCCACGCGCATAACGCTCGACATCCTTGGCGATGGCATCAGCCGTGTCCTGGTCGTCCTCGGTCTCAACCAGATCGAGCAACTCACTGGCGCCGGCCAGCCCTTCGTTCAGTTCGCGGATGCCATCAACGGTTTTTTCCAGGAGCGAGCGTTCGCGACCCAGTGCCTGGGCCCTTGCGGAATCGTTCCAGACATCGGGGTGTTCCAGCTCGCGGGTGACTTCTTCCAGACGCTCGACCTTGGCGTCGTAGTCAAAGATACCCCCGAAGCGAAGCGAGCCGGCCGATGAGCTCGGAGATGCGTTGGCGAAGGGGATTGAGCTCGAGCATGTGATTCGGATCGCTGGTTGCAAGGCGCAAATTCTAGCAGCTCGGCAATTCGGCCTCGCGCTGATTCGCCGGGGCGTCGGCGCTTGCGAAGCCGTGCTGGCGATGCACGATCACCAGCTGGATGGCGTCGCCGCCACGATAATCGTCCGGCACAAGACGATAGGCGATATGGATGCGCGCATCCGGGGCCAGGCCTCGCCAGCCGCCAAACTCGACCGCGTTGAGCCGCAAACCATTCATGCCCAACTCAAGCTTCAGATGCCGCTCGCCAACGATGCGCCACGCGAGCACATCGAAATGGCCGTCGAACAATGGTTCCGGATACGCCTGCCCCCAGGTACCGCCATCGCGCAGGAGTTCCGCGATCGCCCGAGAGAATTCCGGCGGATGCAATTCGCCGTCGCTGATCACTTCGTCCCGCAACAGCGCTGTATCGAGCATCCGACCGATCGCTTCGCCAAGCGCCCGCTCGAAGCGCGGAAATGCTTCCAGTGCCAGCGTCAGCCCGGCGGCCATGGCGTGACCGCCGAAACGCTCGATCAGGCCCGGATTGGCCGAATCGACGGCCGCCAGGACATCGCGTATGTGGAGGCCTGGAATTGAACGCGCGGAGCCACGCAGCTGGGTGCTGCCCGGTTCCGCGGGGGCGAACGCAAATGCCGGACGGTGCAGGCGTTCCTTGAGTTTGGAGGCGACAAGGCCGACCACTCCGGGGTTCCATTGCTCGTCGAACAGGCACACCACCGCAGGCACCGCGTCGTCGAGGCAGGCGCGCGCGAGTGCAGCGTCGGCATCGTCGGTCATCTGTGCCTGCACTGCGCGACGCTCGCCATTGATCTGGTTCAGCACACCGGCAAGCTCGCGTGCGTGGCCGGGATCATCGCTGAGCAGGCACGCGATGCCGAGCGCCATGTCGTCCAGTCGTCCAGCTGCATTGATGCGCGGCGCGATCGCGAATCCTATGTCGCTTGCGGTCAGCATGCGCACGTCACGGCCGGACACTTCCGCCAGTGCGCACAAACCCGGGCAGCCCTGCCCTGCACGCAGGCGTCGGATGCCAGCGGCCACCAGGGCGCGATTGTTGACGTCCAGCGGCACGAGGTCGGCGACGGTGCCGACTGCAACCAGGTCGAGCAGCGACGACAGATCGGGTTCGCTTCCGGTCGCGAACGCGCCGGCATCGCGCAGGCGACGGCGCAACGCCAGCAGCACATAGAACATCACGCCGACGCCGGCGAGCATCTTGCTCGGGAACGTGTCGCCGACCAGATTGGGATTGACGATCGCGTCTGCCAGTGGAAGCGTCGGGCCCGGCAGGTGGTGGTCGGTCACGACCACCTGCCAGCCGAGCGCCTTGGCGGCAGCGATGCCGGCATGGCAGGCGATGCCGTGATCGACGGTGACGATGACATCGGGTTCGAGCACGACAAGATCGGCGACAAGATGTGGCGACAGTCCGTAGCCGTGCGTCACCCGGTTGGGCACTGCATAGGACACACGGGTTGCCCCCAACATGCGCAGGCCACGCACGCCGAGCGCACACGCGGTGGCACCATCGCAATCGAAATCGCCCACGACGACAATGTGTCGACCCTGGGTGATGGCCGCTTCCAGCAGTGCGGTTGCGCCATCCAGGCCACCAAGCAGCTCAGGGGCCAGCAGATGGACCAGTCGGGGCTGGGCCTGGTCGCCATCGAGCGCTCCGCGCATGGCATGGATGCGTTGCAGCAACGCAGGCATCTGCCCCGGCCACTGGCCAGCCAATGGAGACGACGGTCGACGCTTGATGGTTCTGGTTGTCATGCCTGTGACCGCTGTGGACGCGCACCCGACGAAGGCGCATCCAGCCGCACTACGGATTGCCGCCAGAAACGCCAACGGTGCGGGGATTTGAATTCGAATCGATTCCCGTCGGCCAGATCAAGGCTCAAGCGTGCAAGCTGCCGTCGGGATACCGCGCGTATCGCCGGAAGCAACCAGTCCCGTGAAAGCGACTCGAGGTCGCGCGCATGCCGCAGGTCGATCAGTTGGTCGCCTTGCAGCAGGGACCAATGTTTCGGCAAGTCCACCGGGCCCGACCCGGCGACCGTGGACAATGCACGCAGGTCGTCGTCCGTGGTCTGCACCGCCGTGTACGGTGTCGTGATCCGGTCGGGCAAAACGCCTGCTCCCCAGAACCACAACGAATTGATCGGCGGTTGGCCCGCCGCGACGCGTCGGCCGTTATGCGGATGGTTGTGCAGCACGACCTGCACTTCGTTGAGGAGCGCGCGCCAGCGACGCGTCACTGACGCATCCCCGTCATCGACCGGAATCAGGTAATCGGACAGCTCGGTGCCAAGCGCGTCCTCCGGCTCTAGGAACGTAGGCAATGGCGAATGGCGGGGCAACCGCACATACCAGCGCGATGGCACGGGCGCATCCAGTGCGAACCCGGCATCACCGAACAGCGGCTGCAAGTCCGGCAACAGCGCATCGACGTCGTCGTGCCCGGGCTGCAGGCCATCGCCGCAGGCAAACAGGCGCGCACCGTTCATTTCGGCCCGAACCCATGCCGGATCCGCACGCAGCCATGCCGATGGTGCGGCATCCGCGACGTCCGCTTGCCGCGTGATGGCTGCCATGGGCCAACCGCCCGGAAGCAGTTCGAATTGGCGCATCAGCTGTGCGCGGTTGCCGGCGTCGCGTAACGGCAGGCGGTCGGCCTGCCCGAACGCGCGGGCCAACGGCTTCGGCAAATCGCCTTTCAGTCGCGCACCTGCGGGCAGCAGCAACGTAGCCGATGCCATTCAGTCGCGCTCAGTGTACGTAACGCACACCGATGATTTCGTACTCGCGCTGTCCGGCGGGAGCCTCGATGACGATGACGTCGCCCTCGTGTTTCCCGATCAACGCCCGGGCAACCGGCGAGGAAATCGCTATCAGCCCGAGTTTGATGTCGGCTTCCAGATCGCCAACGATCTGGTATGTCTTTTCTTCGTCGCTCTCGACATCGGCGAGGTCGACCGTGGCGCCGAACACCACCTTCTTGCCGACGTTGAGCGTTGCGATGTCGATCACCTGCGCGTTCGACAACTCGGCTTCGAGCTGCTTGATGCGACCCTCGATAAAGCTCTGCTGGTCACGTGCGGCGTGGTATTCGGCGTTTTCCTTCAGGTCGCCGTGAGCGCGGGCCTCCGCGATCGCGGAAATCACCGCCGGTCGCTTGACCGATTTCAGTTCTTCCAGCTCGGTGCGCAGTCGTTGCGCACCCTTGACGGTCAGCGGCGCTCTCATCGAATCAATCTCCCTTGGCGACGCATGCTCAGGTTTCCAGTTCCGAATGCAACTCCTGCAGCGACCATACCGGCCCGCTGTCGCGGAAGTCGAGCGAATGCAGCAGAGCCTTCGCCCCGGCGATAGTGGTCGAATACGTAATGCGGTGCTGCAGCGCCTCGCGCCGGATCGAGAACGAATCGGCAATCGCCTGCCGGCCTTCGGTCGTGTTGACGATGTAGGCGATTTCGCCGTTCTTGATGAGATCGACGATGTGCGGCCGGCCTTCGATGACCTTGTTGATCTGCTCGCAGGTCAGCCCGTGGTCGCGCAGGAAGGTTGCCGTACCGCGGGTAGCGACGAGCGTGTAGCCGCGACGCACCAGGTCGCGTGCGACTGCCAGCACCCGGGTCTTGTCCGGGTCGCGCACGGAGATGAAGGCTTTGCCCTTCCCGGGCGCCTTGATGCTCGCTGCTTCTTCGGCCCGCGCAAACGCCGCGCCGAAGCTGCGACCGACGCCCATGACTTCGCCGGTTGAGCGCATCTCCGGCCCGAGGATCGGATCAACACCCTGGAACTTCGCAAACGGGAAGATGGCTTCCTTGACGGAAAAATAATCGGGGATTATTTCTTCCGTGACGCCCTGCGCGGCCAGCGTCATCCCGGCCATGCAGCGCGCCGCAATTTTCGCCAACGGCCGACCTGTCGCCTTGGACACGAATGGCACCGTGCGCGACGCACGCGGGTTCACTTCCAGCAGGAAGATGTTGTCGTTGCCGTTTTCGTCCGCCTGCACCGCGAACTGCGTGTTCATCAAACCGATGACATTCAGAGCCCTTGCCAGTGCGATCACCTGTTCGCGCAACAAGGCCTGCGTCCTCGGCGACAACGAATACGGTGGCAACGAACACGACGAGTCGCCGGAATGCACACCGGCCTCTTCGATGTGCTCCATCACGCCGCCGATCAATACGTTGCCGTCCTTGTCGGCAATGACATCGATGTCGACTTCCACCGCGTTGTCGAGGAATCGATCCAGCAACACCGGAGAATCGTTCGAGACCTTCACCGCATCGCGGATGTAGCGCGAAAGGTCGGCATCGGAGTGGACGACCTCCATCGCGCGGCCGCCCAGCACATAGCTGGGCCGCACGACCAATGGGTAGCCGATCTCCCGCGCAAGAGTCAGTGCTTCTTCCGGGTTGCGCGCCGTGCGGTTGGACGGCTGCGCCAGGCCGAGCCTGGTCACCAGCTGCTGGAAGCGCTCGCGATCCTCGGCAAGGTCGATGGAGTCCGGCGAGGTACCGATGATCGGTACGCCGTTGGCCTCCAGCGCCTGCGCGAGCTTGAGCGGCGTCTGCCCGCCGTATTGCACGATCACGCCGACCGGTCGCTCGACCTCGACGATTTCCAGCACGTCTTCGAGCGTCAAGGATTCAAATTACAACCGGTCGGATGTGTCGTAGTCGGTCGACACGGTCTCCGGATTGCAGTTGACCATGATGGTTTCGTAGCCATCCTCGCGCAACGCCAGCGCGGCGTGCACGCAGCAGTAGTCGAACTCGATGCCCTGACCGATCCGGTTGGGACCGCCGCCGAGCACCATGATCTTGTCGCGGCTGGTGGGATTGGCTTCGCATTCGTCCTCGTAGGTCGAATACAGGTAGGCCGTCGTCGTTGCGAACTCCGCGGCGCAGGAATCCACGCGCTTGTACACGGGACGGATGCCGAACGCCTTGCGCAGGGCACGCAGCGCCGATTCGCTGGTCCCGGTGAGTTGGGCCAGGC
>JAQGOI010000003.1 GCA_028293685.1 Lysobacteraceae bacterium
CGCGTCGTCGGTTACCTGCAATCATCCAATGCTCCCTGAATCAAATACGGACGACAGGCGCCGTTATGCCGGGTCGTGCAGGACCACCGCCGCGCGGCCTTCGGCGAGCAACTGTGCTTCGTGCGCAATCGTGAAGGCATATTGCCAGCTGTTTTCACCGCTGGTGAGAACGGCCGCCGTGCACGTCAGTTCACCTGGCAGGTCGTCGATGCGGATGACGTGCAGATCGACGGCACGCAGCGCGACCAGCATGCCGGGCCGGCAGCGTCCGCCGGCCGCCTTTGCCAGCAATCCGCCGTGGATCGCCATCGCCTGCGCCCCGTACTCGCACAGGTGTACTGCACGCAGCTGATCGCGCGAGCGCAACGGATGCGCGAGGTCGCGATGGCTGTCGGCACGAGCCGCGATGGTCTGCGTGTCCCATGCGAGGACTTCGTCCCACAGGCACATGCCGCCCTGGTGTGGAATCAGCGAAAGGATTTCGGTGCGACCGATCCTCGTCACGCTGGATGCTCGTCGATGACCGGTTTCCGCGTGATCAGCAGGGCAAGGATGAAGTTGCCGAAGACGCCAATCGCGACCGTGCTGCCGATCGCGCGCAGCACCGGGATCGACGAAAGCGCGAGCAATGCGAACACCAGCAATGTCGTCAGGCTGCAGACAATCACCGCATGCAGCGTGCGCAGCTGTTCGGCCCGATCGTCACCGGCGTGCTCGAAGAACAGGCCGTAATCCAGCCCCAGCCCGGCGGCCAGGATCAGCGCGACCAGATGGAACAGGTTCAACTCGATACCCAGCCCGCGCAGCACGGCCAGGATCAACAGGGTCGTCAGTGCCATCGGTGCCAGCACGCGCAACACACGACGCGTGTCGCGCAACGCCAGCCACACGGTGGCGATCAGCAGCAACGCCGCGATACCCAGCGCGAACAGCACGCGTTGGCGGTACGCGACGACCAGCGATTCGGAGGCCTGCTTGAGATCGAGCAGCTGCGCGCCCTGCGCGGCTGCGGCGCTGGACACCGCCGCCGGATCACGGAGGCCGTTCAACGACACCAGTGCGGTGGCGTGACCAGTGCGTTGCCGCAGCAGCCCACCGACGCTGGCCGCCAGCGGCGTGCCATCCAGATCGGCGGCCGTGAGTGGCCGGGCCCGCCGGGCGAGATCGACATCGCGTGCGAAATCCGCGAACGCATCGGCACGGAACGGCGTGCTCGCAACGGCATCGGACAACGCCGCCTGCAGCGTCGCCGGATCGGGCAGGCGCGCCTGGCGTGCACGCTGGGTCGCGATGCTCGGCAGGTAGCGCGTGGGCAGGTCGTAGCCGGCGATGGCCTTGCGGGCGACCAGTGCATCGAGTTGCGGACGCAGCCGCTCGCTCGCCCGCAGAACGGATTCGGCATCCGGTCCGCCCAGTGTGATCACGTAGCGCACGTCGGGCGCGCCGAGTTCGCCACGCAGATGGGTATCGCGCGCCATCGCTTCAGCCGGCACCGGCGTCAGCTTCGACAGGTCGTTCTGCCAGAATTCGCCCGGTGCGAACACGACGACGGCGACCGCGAGCACGGCGATCACAGCCAACGTCGCACGCGGTCGCGGCAGGCGTGAGATCTGCGCCCACAATCGCGCCAGGCGGGGCGAGTCGGCGGTGTCTCGTACCGCAGGATCGAGCAGCCACGGCAGGAGAAAGCGCGTGGTCAGTGCCGCCGTACCCAATCCGACAATGGTGAAGACGGCGAGCTGCTTGAGCCCATCGACGCCGGACGCGAGGAAGGTCACGTACGCGATGCAGGTCGAGGCGACGCCGGTGGCGAGCGTCGGCCACAGCGCGCGTGCGCTTTCGCGTGGCGACTGGCCCGCACGCTGATGGCTGAACAGATGGATTGGATAATCCTGGACCACCCCGATCAGCGTGAACCCGAAGGCGACGGTGATGCCGTGCACGCCATCAAATACGCAAGCGACCGCCCCCAGACCCGCCAGGCCGGCACTGGCCAGAGGCAACACGCCGAGCAGCGGCGCCTTCCAGCTGCGGTACGCGAACCACAGCAGCAGCACCAGGCTGATCGTGTCGATGGTGCCGATCCAGCCGGCCTCGCGTTGCGTGCGGTTGCCGATCTCCACGGAAAACGCCCCGGGACCGCTGAGGATCAGCTGTGCGTGATCGTCTCCACGCGCGTTGGCAAACGCCTGCTGGACTGCGTTGACGGCCGCCTGCTGGGCGTTGGGATCGAAGCCGGGAGCTACCGTTTCAGCCACCAGCAATGCCTGCCGCCCGGTGTGATCGAACCAGACGTCGTACAGGCGCTGCGGTGCGTTGGCCGGCTGCCAGGATTCGGCAAGCTTGAGGGTTTCCAGCGTCGGATCCGACGGCACCAACGGCTCGATCAGCGAGGCGGCGGGAGAACCCAGGTCCTGCACGCGCGCATCGAGCGCATCGCGCAGCATCGGTGCGTCGAGGCGTTGGCTGTCGAGCGTGTCCGACAGCAGATAGCGATACGGGCGCAGCCGTGGCGGAATCGCCTCGAGGCCGGTGTCGCCGTTGGCCACCAGTGCGAACAGTGGATTGGAGGCGAGCGCCTTGCGCATCGATTGCGATTGCGCGGCGAGTGTTGCCGGGTCGGCGTTGGTGACGGCGATCAACAGCAGGCGCGAGCCCGGTCCCTCGCCGAGCTCGTCCATCAAAAGGTGCTGCGCGGGAGTTTGCGCGGCCGGCATGAATTTGCGCAGGTCACCACTGAGCTGCAGATGTTGTCCGACCAGCCAACCAGCAACCAACAGCAAGGCCAGCCAGAGCAGCGCCAGAGCGAGGCGTTGACGCGAGGTCAGAAAGCCATCCGCGTCACGCGTCATGCCGGCACCGCGGGTTGTCCGTCATCTGCAGCCGTCAGGGCGAGTGGACTGACAAAGAAGGCTGCGGAAGACGACGTCGCCGGCCGCAAGGGCGACCAGCAGCCGTGGTCAACCAAGGTCATTCCTGTGCGTGGCACAGGGCACCGAAATCCGCCGAGGGTCCGGCGGTCGCCGCGGCGTGCGCGGCACCGGCGAGCAGCGTGCGCTGCAGTTCGCCCGGGGTTGCCGGCGCGGTTTCAATGCAGCGTAGTTCGGCGCCGCGACCGTACAGCGTGATATCCCGCACCTTGGCAACGAATGCCTTGTCCTTCGGCGTGAGGGTCAGCGTCCAGTGCTGATGGCTGCCCTGGCTTGCAATGCGGAAGTGCTGCTCCAGCAGTTGCCGGTCGCCAGACAACAGCGCACCGAAACTGGCTTGCAGACCCGCCAGCTCGGGCACGCGCGACAGTGAAAACGTCCGCGGTGATTTTCCGGCTCGAGCGATGCTGACGGTCCCGGAACGGATGGTCGTCGTCTCGGGATAGGGCGAGCGCACTTCGCGCACCAGCGTATCTTCGGTCGGCCGCTGATACTCGCCTTCGATGCGCAACGGTGCCTTCAGCAGCTTCGAATCACGGACCTCGACGAACGCGGTGTGCATTGGCGCCGGGCGGGCAAGCTTTGACAGGATCCACGCCGTGTCCGCGCGGTCGACCGTTTCAGGGGCCGCGTAAAGAGGTGCGATCGCGGCCATCAGCAGGGCCAACAGCGCAACGCGCGGCAGCTGCCATCGGTTCGGCGGCCGCGAGGTCGGTGGGTGCGGGGCGGATGCGCAGCTCATCGTCGGCAGAGTCCCAGAAGTCATAGAAATTGAACCAGTTGTAAGGGGCGAGGCGCGCGTAATGTTCCAGCCGGCCGGCGTAACGCTGGATAAGTGCCGACAGCGCGTGGGGTCGTTCGGCGCGCGGGATGTGCAAACCATCGCTGAACGACTCGAATGCCAGGTCGTATCGATTGCCGCCCCGATACAGGCCAAAGGCCAGCACGACCGGCACGTGGAGCACCGAGGCGATCAGCCATGGCGCGCGCGGGAAGCGGGCGACATGCCCCAGGAACGTCGCCGGCTCGGACGCGTCGTCCTTGTAGACGCGGTCGGCAAGCAGCGCCACCAGGTGGCCCTGGGCCACGGCCTGCTGGATCGCCAGCATCAGCGAGGGCCCGTCCTGGGCGGCATCGATGACGTTGGCCGCGATCGCCGGGTCCAGCGCGTCCAGCAACTGTGTCATCGCCGCGTTGTGGCCTTTGTCCAACACGACACGGATGACGTAGTCGGGACGTTGCCGGGCCAGCACGCGCATCACCTCGAAACTGCCCAGGTGCGAGCCGAACAGCAGCACGCCCTGGTGTTTGTCCAACTGGCGATGGACGTCGTCCAGGCCGCTGATCGTCACCTTGAAATATTCAAGGCGCCCGCTCAGCAAAAACACGCGATCCAGGATGGTCGATGCGAACGTGTGGATGTGGCGGGCGCCGTCGATCCACCGCGTCGGCCGCCCCAGCGCCCGCTCCAGATACGCGATCGAGGCCCGTCGCTCGGGCGCGCGCATCAGCAGGAAGTAGATGGTGATGGGGCCCAGCAGCAGCCGCGCGACCTTGCGTCCCGCGTGGCGCGCGATACCGCGAATCAACCAGATCGCAAACCGGCCGCCGCCCTCCGGTCGCTTCTTCCACTGCGTGCAGGCCGACTCACCAATGGAGCTCTCGCTGACCGCGCTCATGCCACCGACCCGCCCGGCCAATGGCAATCGATCTGGCGAGCGCCGCTCATGCATGCACCTGGCCGCTGGCGAGCAGCGTATCGCCACGCGTGACGCGGAAACGCCAGCGCTGGGCGACGCCGTCCAGGCCAGCGTCGGCCGCGCTCACCTCGGCCAGGCTCACTTCGGCCATCTCACCGGGCAGCAGCGGTTGCACGAACTTGACCTGCGGCAGTCGCAGGGCGCCCAGTGGCCCATGTGCGGCTTCAATGGCGTCGATGACGCGCTCCAGGATCAGCACGCCGGGCACGATGGGA
>JAQGOI010000021.1 GCA_028293685.1 Lysobacteraceae bacterium
CGCAACGCGTCCGGACTGGTGAAGATGGTCGCCGTGGCTGTCGGCGCCTTCGTGTTCACCTTCTCCATGGTCCCGCTGTACCGCATCGCCTGCGAGAAAGTCTTTGGCGTGCGCCTGGAAAAGGGCGCAGCAACGGCTGGCGACAAGGCCAGCACCAACAACGCGCGTTGGGTGACGGTGCAGTTCGACGGTGGCGTCAACTCCAAGCTGCCCTGGGCCTTCCATCCCGAACAGCTCACGCTGCGCGTGCATCCCGGGCGCCAGTACGAAGCGCGCTATTTCGCGCAGAACAGCAGCGACCACGACATCGTCGGCAACGCGGTGCCGTCGATCGCGCCGTCGCGTGCGTCGGGTTACTTCAGCAAGACCGAATGCTTCTGCTTCACCGCGCAGACGCTCGGTGCGGGTGAATCGCGCGACATGCCGGTGCGCTTCATCGTCGATCCGGACCTGCCGACGGACGTCAACACGATCACGTTGTCCTACACCTTCTACAAGAACGACCTGCTCACCGCGCGCCTGCCGGCCAATGCCGCACGCACGGCGCAGGCGTCTGCCGGCATGTCGGCGACACCCCGCTCCGCACCCTGATCCGCTACGCAACTGGAATTCCCGCCATGTCCCAAGCGCACAGCCCTGCTGTCCACGCCCACGATCCGAACGCGTACTACATTCCACACGGCAGCCGTTGGCCGGTGGTGGCGTCGGTCGCGCTGTTCGCCACCATGGTCGGCCTGGCCAGCTGGATCAACGAAGCCAGCTGGGGACGGCCGCTGTTCCTGCTCGGCCTGGTGACGCTCGCCGGCATCCTGTTCAAGTGGTTTGCCGATGTCATCGGCGAGTCGCTGCGCGGCGTCTACAACAAACAGGTCGACACGTCGTTCCGCATGGGCATGGTGTGGTTCATCTTCTCGGAGGTGATGTTTTTCGCGGCATTTTTCGGCGCGTTGTTCTACGCGCGCCAGTACGCGATGCCGTGGCTCAACGGCCTCGGCGATCGGGTCGCGACCAACAGCATCCTGTGGCCGGGGTTCTCCGCCGGCTGGCCGAGCAACGGACCTGCATCGGTCGGCGGGCACTTCGAGATCGTGCCGGCATGGGGACTGCCGCTGCTCAACACGCTGATCCTGCTGTCGTCCGGTGTCACCGTCACCATCGCGCACCACGCACTCAAGGGCGGTCGCCGCAAGCAGCTGCTGGTGTTCCTCGGCCTGACCATCCTGCTCGGCGCGTCGTTCCTGTTTTTCCAGGCGACGGAATACCTGGAAGCGTACCGCGAGCTCAACCTGACATTGGGCTCGGGCATCTACGGCTCGACGTTCTTCATGCTCACCGGCTTCCACGGCGCGCACGTGACGCTGGGCACGATCATGCTGACAGTGATCTGGCTGCGTTGCCTCAAGGGGCATTTCACCCGCGACGATCACTTCGCGTTCGAAGCCGTGGCCTGGTACTGGCACTTCGTCGACGTGGTCTGGCTGGGTCTGTTCCTGTTCGTCTACGTGCTCTGAGAGCCGGGATTCGAGATCCGGGATTCGTGAGGCAGGAGCAAAAAGCGACGGTTTGCCGTCGCTTTTCTGCTTCAAGGAAGCGCCCTTTCGAATCCCGAATGCCCAATCCCAAATCGCGGCCTTTCAGCGGCCGATACCGTGCGGCGTGATCCAGCCCATGTAGATGGCCAGCGCAATGAACAGGATCAGCGCGACCGACAGCGCGATCCGGCGTGTCAGGGCATTCACCGTGCGCTTGGTCGTACCCTTGTCGACCAGCATGTAATACAGGCCTGCACCGAGGTTCCACAGGATGAGGATCAGGAACGCGATGATCAGCAGGGTCTTGAGCGAGTCGTTCATGGCGGCATCCGCATGGCGCCGGCGCGGCGTCCTGGCGCAATTATCGCAGCCCATGTGCGTGGTCGCGTGACTTCCGGTCACAGCCGTCTGTTGCTGTGGTCGCTGGCGTTGCTGTGCTGCGTCGGCTTCACGTGGCTGGGCTTCTGGCAGCTGGCGCGCATGCACGAGAAGCAGGCGATGCTTGCAGCGGCGCATGCGGTGCTGGTGCAGCGTGTCGCGCAGCCGTTTGGCGTCGCCGCGGATCCGCACCGTGTCGGAGCCTACGATTGGGCCGCTGGCGAAGGCCACTTCCTCGACGCTCCAGCGGTGCTGCTCGACAACCAGGCGAAGGACGGACGCATCGGCGTGCACGCCTACCGTGCGTTCCAGCCAGCCGACGGCGTGCCGTTGCTCGTCGATCTGGGTTGGCTGCCGATCGGCGGCGATCGCCGCATGCCCGGCATACCGCGCCCTGCGGGTGCGGTCCGGATTGCGGGATTGCTGACGGCGCCGCCGTCGGCCGGACTGGCGCGTGCCGTGGCGATGCCGCAACTCGATGGCAGTCTGTTGACCATCACCGTATCGATCCCGTTGCTGCGGCGCGCATTGCGATTGCCAACGCTCGCCCCGCGCGTGCTCAGGCTCGATCCGGGTTTGCCGCTGGGTTACGCGCGTAACTTGGAGATCCTGCCGAACACGCTGCCGCCCGAGCGGCATCTTGGCTACGCGGTGCAGTGGTTCGGGCTGGCGCTGACGGTGCTGGTTACCGCGCTGTTCCTGACATTTCGCAGGCGTCCTGCTCGAAAGCCTGCCGTTCCAAAGCGTGTTACTCCGAGGACGCCATGAACACGTCGACAACGCCACCCGTCCGTCGCAATCGCACGATGTTGCTGGCGATCGTCGGCATTTTCCTTGGCACATTGTTGCTGGCCGGCGCACTGCGATTCTCCGGCTGGCACCCGGCCGCGACCCAGGCCCACGGCGAACTGCTGCAGCCACCCGGCGACCTGCGCACGCTGACGCCGCTGCAGGCCGATGGCCGCGCGTATCACTGGAATCCGACGCAGCGCACGTGGCGGATCGCGCTGGCGCCGGCCGCGGATTGCGCCGAGGCCTGCGTCAAGCTCGCGCGCCAGCTCAGCACGGTGTGGCAGTTGATGGGTCAGGAATCCGATCGCGTACAGGTGCTCTGGATCGGTCAGCCACCCGCTGGCGGCGCCGGCTTCGGGGCGCTGCACGTCATCCAGCCCACCGCAGCGCTGCTTGCCGGATTGCCGCGCCATGGTCCGGCACCTGGCGAAGATCCGCGTGGCGTGCCGGTCTTCATCGTCGACCCCAATGGCTTTGTCATCCTGCGCTACGCTCCCGGTTCCGATCCGGTCGGGTTGCGCGCGGATCTGGCCAAGCTGCTGAAGTTGATGTGAGATGAATTCCACCCTTCGCGATCCGCCATCGACCACGCGACCGTTCCCGCGCCCGCTCGTCTACCGTCATTTCCATCGGCTGGCGTGGCTGGCGTGCGCGCTGGCGTTCGGCGTGATCGTGTTCGGCGCGTTCGTGCGCCTGTCGAATGCGGGGCTGAGCTGCCCCGACTGGCCGACCTGTTACGGCCGCGCGGCATGGCCGACGAGCAACCTCGTCGACCACGTGGCGACCGCCATCCGTCCGGTGGAAGTGCACAAGGCGTGGCGCGAACAGCTGCATCGCATGCTGGCCGGATCGCTCGGGGTGCTGGTGCTGACGCTGGCACTGCTGTCGGCGCGGCGGCGAGGGTTTGGCATGGCGCAGATCGTGCTGGCTGCGATCGCGATCGCGGTGTCGGTGACGTTGTACATGCGCGGCGCGTATCCGCCGGCCGCAGTCCTGGCGGCGATTGGCGAAGGTGTGCTGTTGTTCGCAGCGGTGCGCTGGTCGAACGAGGATTTCGCACGCGTGAGCGCCCTGACCCTGGCGATGGTCATTTTCCAGGCGTTGCTCGGGATGTGGACAGTCACCTGGCTGCTCAAGCCGATCGTGGTGATGGGTCATCTGCTCGGCGGACTGTTGACCTTCGCGTTGCTGACCTGGACCGCGTGGCGCGCGACGGACCTGCCGCTGCAACTGCCCGACGCACGCATCTGGCGACGGTTGTTGATCCTCGCTCTGACGCTGCTCGGAATACAGATCGCACTCGGCGGCTGGACCAGTTCGAACTATGCGGCGCTCGCCTGCGGCACTGATTTTCCGAGGTGTGTCGGACAGTGGTGGCCGCCGCACGATTTCCGCGAGGGCTTCGTGTTGTGGCGCGACGCCTTCATCGGCAACGGCGGCGTCGACTACGAAGGCGGCGTGCTCACCGGCGGGGCGCGCATTGCCATCCAGTTGGCGCACCGGATGATGGCGCTGGTGGTCTTCGTCTATCTGTCCTGGCTGTCCTTGCGCCTGTGGCGCACGCCCGGCGTGCGTGGTGCCGGCGCGACCCTGGCCGCGCTGGTGATCGCGCAGGTGTGCCTCGGCATCGCCAACGTCAAGCTCGCACTGCCGCTGCCGATCGCGGTGTTGCATAACGCCGGCGCGGCCTTGTTGTTGTTCGTGCTGGTCGGACTGGCGGCACGCATCCGTTCGCCCGAGGCGTGAGCGCAGTGTCGATGACCACGTCCGTGATCCGCCAATACTGGAGCCTGACCAAGCCGCGCGTGGTCGCGTTGATCGTGTTCACCGCGGTGATCGGCATGTTCCTGGCGGTGCCCGGACTGCCGCCGCTGCGCGCCGCCGTGCTGGGCACCATCGGCATCTGGTTGGCGGCATCGAGCGCGGCCGCGTTCAACCAGCTGCTCGACAGCCGTATCGATGCACAGATGGCACGCACGTCGTGGCGCCCGCTGGTGTCGGGGACGCTGACGCCGCGACAGGCGTTGCTGTTTGCGCTCGCGCTCGCGGTGTTGTCGATGGTCGTACTGGTGCTGTGGGTCAATCCGATGACCGCGGCGCTGACGTTCGCCTCGCTCATCGGCTACGCCGTCATCTACACCGTGTACCTGAAACGGGCGACGCCGCAGAACATCGTCATCGGTGGCTTGGCCGGTGCGGCGCCGCCGCTGCTGGGATGGGCGGCCGTGACCGGCATGAGCGGCGCATCGGACTGGGCCTACGCGCTGTTGCTGGTGCTGATCATTTTCGTGTGGACGCCGCCGCATTTCTGGGCGCTGGCGATCTTCCGCCGCGACGATTACGCGCGCGCAAAGGTTCCGATGCTCCCGGTCACGCACGGCGTGCAGTACACGCGCTGGCAGATCCTGTTCTACACCGTGCTGCTGGTCGTGGTGACCGTGTTGCCGCGCCTGGTGGGCATGAGCGGCAACTTCTATCTGGGCGGCGCGCTGGTGCTGGGCGCGGTGTTCATCTGGCACGCGTGGAAGCTGATCGATCCGCCCGACGAGTTGTACGCCATGCGCGTTTTCAGGTACTCGATCGTGTACCTGATGGCGTTGTTCGGATTCCTGCTGATCGACCACTGGCTGTTGCCGTGGCTGCAGCCGGTTGCGGGGATGGCGCTGCAACCGGCTGCGTGATTCCTGCCATCTTCAGCGTTTGACCAACTCCACGCGACGGTTTTTCGCCCGTCCGGTTTCGTC
>JAQGOI010000026.1 GCA_028293685.1 Lysobacteraceae bacterium
CCACGAGCGCTTGCACATCCTGCATGGCGACCTGCATGCCAATGCATTGGTTGCAGCGCTGCGTTGCGTGTTCTGGTTCAACCCGCTCATGCACGTTGCCGCGCGCCACTTCCGTCACGATCAGGAACTGGCTTGCGACCTGCGGGTGTTGGTTCGCCATCCACGTTCGCGCCGGGCCTATGGCGAGGCCATGTTCAAGGCGCAACTCACGCCATTCCGGTTGCCACTGGGCTGCCACTGGGGCGGCCATCCGCTCAAGGAGAGAATCACCATGCTCGCAAAACCCGTTCCCACGCGTTTCTGCCGGCTTGCCGGCACTGCATTGGTCATCGCATTGACGCTTGGTGCCGGGCTGACGGCCTGGGCGGCACAACCTGCGGGAAACCTCGCAAGCAAGACGGTATCGGTCGACATCACCAACGCGTCGCTCATGGATGCGGCGACGGCAGTCGCTGGAAAAGCAGGACTGCGGCTCGGGAATCCGGAAGTGCTGAAATCCAGTCAGCGCTTCACGCTGCAGCTTGTCAACGAACCGCTCGACCCGGTGTTGTCATCACTGGGAGGAGCGGTCGGACGGGTGCCCCAGGTCGCCAATGGCGAGCTCCGGTTCGAGAAGCCGGTTCCACAAGTGGTCGCCAATGCACAGATGCCTCCGCCGGCATACCCGGAACAGGCGCGCAAGCAGGGTCTGGATAGCCATGTCGTGCTGCGGATTGACGTCGGGGCCGACGGCAGGCCATCGCATGTCGAGATTGCCAGCGCCAATCCCGCAGGCGTGTTCGAGCAGGTTTCGGTCGATGCCGCGAAGCGCTGGACGTTCGCGCCGAAGGTCGAACATGGGCAGGCAGTGGCGTATCGCGTCATGGTCCCGGTGACGTTCGTCGCGGGCGCAGCGAAGGGTCATCTGTAGCGGTCGCGTCAAGTTCGCGGCGCACTGACGCTCGGGACGGGATGCAACGCGTCACTGATTTGCCAAGGTTCCCCTCGGCCGGAAACCCAACGGTCGTATCGATGCGAGCGCTGCGCAAGGTTTCATCCGGATGCGTCCTGCAGCCTGCACGCTATGCGAACAAGAGCTTTGACCCGGCCACCAGCAACACCAGCGATAACGCGTAACGCAATTGTCTGACGGGTAACCAGCGCAGGCCTGCCTGGCTGCCGATCAACGCGCCGACTGCAACAACCCCCAACCACAGCGGTAGCAACGTCGGCAGGGTGCCGGTCGCGTGCAGCAATCCCGCCAGTCCGGTCAGCGAGTTGATCCAGACGAACGCGACCGAGGTCCCGCTCGCGTCGCGGGTCGGCATCCAGCGCGCAAACAGCAACACCGGTGTCAGGAAAATCGCGCCGCCGGTTCCGGTGAGTCCGGACAGCACGCCGATGGCCGCGCCCACGAGCAAGGCCGGCAGCCACGGCACGACGCGCCCGGCGACCTGCATGTCGGCCTGCTCGGCGCGCGCTGCGCTGCGAAAGATCCCGGCTGCCGCCACCAACAGCACAATGCCCAGCAGCACTGCGTAGTGCGCCTTGGGTAATGTGACCTGCGCTGAAAGAAACGCAGCCGGAGCCGACGCCAGCACGAAGGGCAGCACGTTGCGCCAGTGCACATGGCCGCCACGCCACCAGCGAAATAGCCCGATGCCGCCGACCAGCAGGTTCAGGGCCAATGCCGTCGGCCGGATGGTCTCGGGTGCCAGCCCCAGCAGTGCCATCGCGGCGATGTAGCCGCTCGCGCCGGCATGGCCGACCGACGAATACAGCACCGCGACAAGAAAAAACGCCACGCCCAGCAGGATGTCGCTCGTGCTCATGCCGTCGAACCCGGTGGAAAGCGTTCGCGATTGTGCAGCGCAGGAGCGCCTGCGTCTGCAGCCTTCAAAGCGCCGGCTTGTGCTCGACCCCGTCGGCGGGCGCGACGAGGTGTGCCGGCGTCTGGACGTAGATGTGTCCGTTGACGGCCGGAGGCAGGGTTCCGCCGCGGATGTTCACTTGCAGGGATGGATACAGCAGCACCGGTGTCTTGAGCGTTGCATCGCGCGCAGTGCGCGCCGCGGAGAATTCCGCCAAGGTGGTGACGCCGCGTAACATGCGGTTGTCCTGCCTGGATTCCGCGACGCTGATGCCGGCGAGCGGTGCGCGTCCGGCCGGTGGATAGTCATGGCACAACCACAGCATCGTGTCGTCAGGCAGTGCGTGCAGGGACCGGATCGAGGCGTACAGCTGCTCGACGTTCCCGCCGGGAAAATCGCAGCGCGCCGTGCCCACGTCCGGCGCAAACAACGTATCCCCGATGAAGACGTGGTTGTCGATGCGATAGCTGATGCCGTCAGCGGTGTGCCCCGGGGTTGCCATCACTGAAATGCGCAACGCGCCGGCCTGGATGACGTCGCCGTCGTCCAGCAGGCGGTCGAATGCCTCGACCAGCGATGGATCGTCCCCGGATAGCAGGAACACATCGGCGAAATGCGCCTGCACAGAACGAATGCCGCGACCTATCGCCAATTGCGCGGAGGTCTGCGTGCGCACGAATGCGCCGGCCGACAGGTGGTCTGCGTGCGCATGGGTTTCCAGGATGTAGTGAACCTTCAGGCCATGGGAGCGCACATGCTCGAGCAGCGCTCCCACGCTGTCGGTCTTCACGCGACCCGAAGCCGCCTCGTAGTCCAGCACGGGATCGATCACAACGGCATCGCGGGAGTTGTCGACTACGTAGCTCCACGTGCCGGTTGCGGCATGGAAGAACGGCTGGACGGACAAGTGGTCGGACATCGGAATTCCCCCAGCCATGGCGCTCGGCACGATGATGCGCTGCCTGCTTCGGGTGCGCAAAAGCGTCCCGGGCGCAGGACGAGCCTTCGGTAGATGGTTGCGGAACGTAGCTCATCCGTGCCGACATACCGTCTACCACACACTCACGATGCACCTGGTCGCATGATGTCCGGCAACCGTCAGCCATGCGTGTCCGGACGCCTGTCATGAGCGAATTACTGCTGATCGCGTGCCCGCACTGCCACGCGCTCAACCGCGTCCCACTGGCGCGACTGGGTGAGGCGCCGGTCTGCGGCAAATGTCATCGCCCGCTGTTCGATGCGCATCCGTTGTCGCTGGATGGTGCGCATTTCGATATTCACTTCAGCCGCAGCACGTTGCCGTTGCTGGTCGATTTCTGGGCGCCATGGTGCGGCCCATGCAAAGTCATGGCGCCTGAATTTGAACGCGCCGCGGCGCAGCTGGAGCCACTGGCGCGCTTGGCGAAAGTGGACACCGAAGCCGAGCCGGCACTGGGCCAGCGCTTCGCGATACGCAGCATCCCCACGCTCGCTCTGTTTGTCTCCGGACGGGAAGTCGCCAGGCAGTCCGGCGCAATGTCGGCTGCGGACATCGTCAGATGGACCCGGCAGCATCTCCCGGGATAGGAAACGTGCCCGGCGGTCAGTGCGCGAGTGCACTGTCCAGCAGCTTGGCCAGCCGATAGCCCGCCTGACGGATCCGCAACTCCGCCAACGGACGTTGCACGTCGAGGTAGCGCCGATCCAGTGTGTGTCCTTGCGGGTAGAGCGCGCGAGCATCGACCAGGCGACAGGATTCGCCGGCCCAGACCGCCGGGCTCGTGCCTGCAACGCCCACGGGAGGCCACGGCGCGGCGTCGAGCCGGTTGGAGTAAGCGATGGCACCCATTCCGATCGAAGCCAGTACGTCGTAATCCCAGACAGCGTGGAGGTTGGTGCCTGCTACGCCCTCGTCGTACCCATTACGTCCGTACCGTTGCCCAGGAAGATCCGTGCGCAGGCTGACCTGGAAGCGGTTGCCACCCTTGTCGCCATGGCCGCCGGCATGCAGGGGCTGATGGGCGTCGGCGACCAGATGCACCAGGAACTTCAATGCATCCCGGCGGGCTTCGCGCGTCTGGTTACGGTCCGCGAGGATCGCGCGTTGGGCAACGATCGCGCCGATGACGCACTGGCCATCCGGACAGTCCCGTTGCGGCTCGTAACGGCAATCCGCGGCGGCGATGTTCACGAAATGCCAGCGCGACGTCGCCTTGAAACGCGCGGGGTCGGTGTAGCGAAGGTCGTCGGCCCAGTCCGCGACGCCGGCCAGGGTCGGCTCCGGTTCTCCCGCCAGCAGGGCGGCGATGGTTCGTTGTGTCGCGGGACGTACGTGCCGTCCGGCCAGCTCCCCGACCAGACGATGGCCCAGTGCGCTCCAGGCCATTGCCACGGGGCTCAGGACCAGCAGGACGAGCAGTGCAGCGATCCGTCGCATGTCAGGGGTGGGCCGTCATCAAGGAACCGTTAAAATAACGGGCTTTCCGCACCCCGTCTGTCAGGAGTTTCCGCAATGGCGATCAAGGTTGGCATCAATGGCTTCGGCCGCATCGGCCGCAACGTGCTGCGCTCGGCCGTCGAGAATTTCGACAACGACATCGAGATCGTCGCCATCAACGACCTGCTCGAGCCCGACTACCTGGCCTACATGCTGCGCTATGACTCGGTCCACGGCCGCTTCGATGCCGACGTCTCGGTCGACGGCAATACACTGGTCGTCAATGGAAAGCGGATCCGGCTGACGCAGGAGCGCGATCCCGCCAACCTCAAATGGTCCGAAGCCGGCGCTGAAGTGGTCATCGAATCGACCGGCCTGTTCCTGGACAAGGCCGGCGCACAGAAGCACATCGACGCGGGCGCGAAGAAAGTCATCCTCTCGGCACCGTCGAAGGACGACACCCCGATGTTCGTGTTCGGGGTCAACGACAAGACCTACAAGGGCGAGGCGATCATCTCCAACGCGTCGTGCACGACCAACTGCCTCGCGCCGCTGGCCAAGGTGATCAACGACAAGTGGGGCATCAAGCGCGGCCTGATGACGACCGTGCACGCGGCGACTGCAACGCAGAAGACCGTCGATGGTCCGAGCAACAAGGACTGGCGCGGCGGCCGCGGCATCCTCGAGAACATCATCCCGTCCAGCACCGGCGCGGCGAAGGCCGTGGGCGTCGTGATTCCCGAGCTCAACAAGAAGCTGACCGGCATGTCGTTCCGCGTGCCGACCTCCGACGTCTCGGTGATCGA
>JAQGOI010000055.1 GCA_028293685.1 Lysobacteraceae bacterium
GGCGAGGCGTACCTGAAATCCACGGGCATTGCCGACACCGCATTTTTTGGTCCGGAGCCAGAGTTCTTCATTTTCGATTCCGTGCGCTGGACCAACGAGATGCGCGGCGCGTCTTTCGAGATCGACTCCGAAGAGGCGGCCTGGAGTTCCAATCGAAAATTCGAGCAGGGCAACTCCGGCCATCGTCCCGGCATCAAGGGCGGCTACTTCCCGGTGGCGCCGGTCGATTCGCTCGGTGACCTGCGCGGGGAGATGTGCAAGGCGCTGGAAGCGATGGGCCTGATCGTGGAAGTGCATCATCACGAAGTCGCGACCGCCGGTCAGTGCGAGATTGGTACGAAGTTCAGCACCCTGGTGCACAAGGGTGACGAGCTGCTCTCGCTCAATTATGTGATCCGCAACGTGGCGCACGCGCACGGCAAGACGGCGACCTTCATGCCCAAGCCCATCGTCGGCGACAACGGTTCCGGCATGCATGTGCATCAGTCCCTGGCCAAGGGCGGCACCAATCTTTTTGCCGGCGATCTTTACGGCGGTCTGTCGCAGACGGCCTTGTACTACATCGGCGGCATCTTCAAGCACGCGCGCGCGATCAACGCGTTCGCCAACTCGACGACCAATTCCTACAAGCGCCTGGTACCTGGCTTCGAGGCGCCGGTGATGCTGGCGTACTCGGCGTCGAATCGTTCGGCGTCGTGCCGCATTCCGTATGTGTCCAATCCGAAGGCACGCCGCATCGAAATTCGTTTCCCGGATCCGATGAACTCGGGTTACCTGATCTTCGCCGCGCTGATGATGGCCGGCCTGGACGGCATCAGGAACCAGATCGACCCGGGCGCCCCCAGCGACAAGGACCTGTACGACCTGCCGCCCGAAGAGGAAAAGAACATCCCGACCGTGTGTCACTCGCTCGACCAGGCACTGGAAGCGCTCGACAAGGACCGCGAGTTCCTGAAGGCCGGCGGCGTCTTCAGCGACGACTTCATCGATGCCTACATCGGCCTGAAGATGAAGGAGGTCACCGCCTTCCGCGCGGCGACCCATCCGCTCGAATACCAGATGTACTACGCGATCTGATGTTGGGTCGGCTATCGGATAGAGCCGACGTCGATGGGCGGACGTCCCGCCCGCCGCAGCGCGGCGGGCGTTCGGAACCTCACCCGGTCGAATACCAGATGTACTACGCGATCTGACCAGCTTGAATCCACGAAGGCCCGCTGCGTGCGGGCCTTCGTGTGTCCGACAGGGCTTGCCCCATAATGGTGCATGGCCGACGCCCCCGCTTTCGACTCCCTGCTGACGCCGGTCGCGTGGGCCACCGCCGATGGCCGGATCGAGGGCAGCAACGCCGCCTTCGCCAGCTGGCTGGGTGTCAGCACACGGCGTCTGTCCGGACTACCGCTCGCCGCGTTTGAACATGACGGCCAGGTGCTGGCCGGCGTGCTGACGACCGAGCCGTCGGTGGCGTTCGTGCGCCTGCGCCGGCTGCCCTTGGCGTTTCCCGGCAGCGACGCGCCCCGCTTTGCCGACGTGTCGCTCAGCACCCGCACCGACGGCGGCTGGCTGATCGAGGCGCATCCGGTCGACGAATTTCCAGGGGACGATCCGGCGCTGGCCTTGCCCGCGGCCTTGTCGGCGGCCCTGCAGGGCCTGGCGCACGAACTGCGCAATCCGCTGGCCGGCCTCAAGGGCGCGGCGCAATTGCTGGCACGCCGAGTCGGCGACGAGGATTCGCGCGAGCTGACCGCCCTGATCGAATCCGAGGTGGAGCGGCTGGCCGCCCTGCTCGATCGCCTGCTGTCGCCGGCCCCGTCGCGCCCGTTCGAGCCGCTGAACATCCACGCCGTGCTTGAACGCGTGCTGCGCCTGGCCGAGAGCGATGCAGGCTGGGCGGTGCGGCTGGGGCGCGATTACGATCCCAGCCTGCCGGACATCACCGGCGATGCCGACCGCCTCACCCAGGCATTGTGGAACCTGGTGCGCAACGCGATCGAGGCCGGCGCGGCCAGCGTCACCCTGCGCACGCGCGCCGAACATGGCCTGCGTATCGGTGACGAGCTGTTTCCGCTGGTGCTCCGCCTGGAGATTGCCGACGACGGTCGCGGGGTGCCGGAGACACTGACCGAGCGCATCTTCCTGCCGCTGGTCAGCGGTCGTGCCGAAGGCAGTGGCCTGGGACTGGCATTGGCGCAGCAGGTGGCACGCGAACACCGCGGATCGCTCGCCTACCGCTCACGGCCGGGCCACACCGTATTCACGCTGCTGCTGCCGATCGCCGCCGCCGAAGACATCCGCGAAGGAGCCAGAGCATGAGCGTCGCCCGCATCTGGGTGGTCGATGACGACCGCAGCGTGCGCTTCGTGCTGGCGACGGCGCTGCGCGAAGCGGGTTACGACGTCGACGGATTCGATTCCGCGCAGGCCGCGCTCGACGCGTTGCAGGCACGCGGTGCGCCTGCATTGATTTTCACCGACGTGCGCATGCCGGGCGACGATGGCCTGGTCTTCCTGGACAAGCTCAAGGCCGCTTGCCCGCAACTGCCGGTGATCGTGATGTCCGCCTATACCGACATCGCAAGCACCGCCGGTGCGTTTCGCGGCGGTGCCTACGAATTCCTGTCCAAGCCATTCGACCTGGACGCGGCGGTGGCGCTGGCGCAACGCGCATTGCCGGATGCCGAAGTCATTGGAGTGTCCTTGCACGAGCTGGCGCCTGATCGCAGTGCGCAGCTCGCGAGCGGCGCCCTGATCGGCGAGGCGCCGGCGATGCGCGCACTGTTCCGCAGCATCGGCCGGCTGGCACAGGCGCCGTTGTCGGTGCTGATCACCGGCGAAACGGGAACCGGAAAGGAACTGGTGGCACGCGCGCTGCATGGCGAATCGCCGCGCGCGCGCAAGCCGTTCGTCGCATTGAACACAGCGGCCATCCCGTCGGAACTGCTCGAGAGCGAACTGTTCGGCCATGAGGCCGGCGCGTTTACGGGCGCCAGCAGGCGCCATCTCGGCCGCTTCGAACAGGCCAACGGCGGCACGCTGTTCCTCGACGAGATCGGCGACATGCCGGCGGCGCTGCAGACGCGGCTGCTGCGCGTGCTGGCCGAGGGCGAGTTCTTCCGTGTCGGCGGCCGCGAACTGATCCGGGTCGACGTCCGCGTGATCGCCGCGACCCACCAGCCACTGGAGGCGCTGGTCGCCGATGGCCGCTTTCGCGCGGATCTGCTCCACCGCCTGGATGTCGTGCGCCTGCAGTTGCCGCCACTGCGCGCGCGCAGCGAGGATATCGCCCTGCTCGCCGAACGCTTCCTGGCCGCCGCCGCCGCCAAGCTCGGCGGCTCGACCAAACGCATCGCGCGGCCGGCACTGGCGCGGTTGCGGCAGCACACCTGGCCGGGCAACGTGCGCGAACTGGAAAACCTGTGCTGGCGCCTGGCGGTGCTGGCGCCAGGCGACACCATCAGCGTTGCCGACCTCGATGGCGCCCTCGCTTCCAGCGCCGAACGCATCGCGCCCGGCGACTGGGAGGCGGCATTGGCCGCGTGGGTGCGACTTGAACTGGCCGATGCAGCCCATCCGGCCACGGCAAGTTCACTGCATGCGCGCGCGCGCGAACGGCTCGACCATGTGCTGCTGGAAGTCGCGCTTGCGCATACCCACGGCCACCGCGGCGAAGCGGCAGCCCGCCTGGGCCTGGGTCGCAATACGGTCACGCGCAAACTGCAGTCGGGCCGACGCTGACGCCGCTACCATCGCCGTGTGCAACGTCATGGAGAACCACATGCGACCTGTCCTGCCCGCCGTGCTGGCGGCCTGCGTTCTAGCCGCCTGCGCCTCGACCCCGCCGGCGCCATCGTCGCCCCGCATCGCGCACGTCGAGCACGTGGTACAAGTCTCGACCGCGTCGCGTGCCGTTGCGCATCTGGCGGGTGCATCGGGCAGCCTGGTCAGCGGCACGCTCACCTTCCTGCCGATGCGCGATGGCGTGCACGTCACTGGCGATCTTGGGGGACTGACGCCGGGCAGCAGCCACGGGTTCCATGTCCACCAGACCGGCGACTGCAGCGCGGCGGACGCCTCGAGCGCTGGCGGCCACTTCAATCCCGATAGCCGCGCCCACGGCTATGCCGAATCGGCAATGCATCATGCCGGCGACATCGACAACGTGGTGGCCGATACCGACGGTGTCGCGCACGTCAACGCGCTCCTGCGCGACGTCAGCCTGGGCGGTGGCGCGGTCGACGATATCGCCGGTCGCGCGATCGTGGTGCATGCGCAGCCCGATGATTACCGCAGCCAGCCCGCCGGCAATTCCGGACCACGCATCGCGTGCGGCGTGATCGGTGTCCGGTCGCAATGAGCGGCTACCGGATCCGCGCCGCCGAGTCCGGCGATGGCGCGCTGCTGGCGCAGTGGGCATGCGCGATGGCGCTGGAAACCGAACACCGGCAGCTGGACCCGACGGTCGTCGGCGCCGGCGTCGCTGCCGGCATTGCCGATCCGGACAGGGCGCGCTACTTCATCGCCATGTCCGACGCATCGCTGGGCGGCGGCGAGACCATCGGCACGCCGGTCGGTACGTTGATGGTGACGCACGAATGGAGCGACTGGCGCAACGGGAACTGGTGGTGGATCCAGAGCGTGTACGTGCCTGAATCCCATCGCCGCAAGGGCGTGTTCGCGGCGTTGTATGCACATGCCTGCGCACTGGCCAGGGCAACGCCCGGCGTGATCGGGTTGCGCCTGTATGTCGAGCACGACAATGCACCTGCGCAAGCCACGTACGCGTCGCTGGGGATGCAGGATGCCGGTTACCGGATCTTCGAATCGCTGCTGGTGTAAGCATCGACGCGAACCCCCCCGGTCTACAGCTCGTGAAGGTTGTCGGCGGGGCAGTGCACGAACAGGACTGGAATCGCGTGCGCATCCAGCAACGCCGCGAACTGGCGCTGACGCGCTTCGAACTGCATGAGGCTGCGCGTCACCTGATTCCCATCGGCGTCGGCAGCGATGCCCTGGCGCGCGTGCCA
>JAQGOI010000127.1 GCA_028293685.1 Lysobacteraceae bacterium
CGGCACGATATCCGTATCGCTGCCGCAACCCTCACCGAGGTCGCAGTTGAAATCGATGCGCCGCAATGGAGGATCTCAAGGCGCGGGTGCAGGTGCCTTGTCGGGTGTCGCTGCTGCTGCCGGTGCAGTGGTTGGCGTTGGCACCGGCGCGCCTGCGGTCGGGGGAGCTGCAGGACTGCCGGTGGTGGGTGTGGCGGCGGCAACGGTCCACAACCTCGCTTCGGGTTTGCCGCCGAGCATCTGCGCGCGCACCAGCGGGATCGGCGGGCCACCGTAACTCAGGAACTGGTCGTGGAAGGCTTTCCAGCCCTGGCGACCGCCGTGCGTTTTTGTCCAGTCCTCGCGCAGCTGCATGATCATCAGCTTGCCCAGCGTGTAGTTGAGATAGGCCGGGTCGTACGTACCGCGCGCAGCCTGCTGGCGTGCGTTGCCCGGATCCTGGAAGGCCTTGTCCTTGAACATCTGCTCGGACTGCGCAACGGTCATGCCGCCGGTGTGCAGGCCGATCGCGGACAGGAAGCGCACGTTGCGCAGCAATGCCTCGCTCAGCTGGCCGATGTGCGCTTCCGGCGTGGCGTTACCCAACCCGGCGTCGAACATCATCTCCTCGCAGTAGTGCGCCCAGCCTTCCGCGTATGCATAGCCCACATACAGCTGGCCGAACTTCCATTCCGCGCGATTGGCATGCAGGAACTGCAGGAAATGGCCAGGCCAGACTTCGTGCGCCGACGTGAACAGCAGGATCGACTTGCCCGGGACATACGCCAGCTGGTCGGCCTTGGGCCAGGTCGGGTCCGGCGGCGAGATGTAATACACCGACGGCAGGTCTTTTTCGTACGGGCCCGGGATTTCGATGTAGGCGAAGTTCCAGCGGTTGAACGGTGGTGCTTCCTCGACCTTCGCCTGTTCGGTACCCGGAATGGTGACCAGGTCCTTGTCGACGATGAACTGCCGCAGCCCCGCCAGTTGCGCGCGGGCGCCTTCCACCGCGCCGCCCTCGGGTTTGTCGGCATTGACCTTGGCCACGCAGTCGGTGAGCGACTTGCCGGCGGCGAACTGGTCACACGCGGACTTGAGCGAGTCCAGATTGCGCTGCAGGTCGGACTCGCCCGCGGCCTTGAGCTGGTCCAGCGGCATGTCCACCAGGTCAGTGGTCCGCAACATCTTGGAGAACTTCTCCGCGCCCAGCGCGAACGCCTGCGTGGCCTGCGGCTTCTGCGCCTTGAGCCAGTCGGCCATGTCCTGCGACGCCTTGATCGCGGCGGCGTTGCTGGTCTTGAAGCGTGCCTGCAACGCGTCGTCCTTGACCTCGGCGAAGATCGCCGGCACGTCGCTCTTGAAGAAACTGGCGTAGCCGCCGAAGGAGTTGACGCCCAGGTCAATGTACGAGGCGGGCAGCGGCAGCTTGAGGTTGGCCTTGATCTGCTCAAGCGCCTTCGGCAGCGCCTCCTGGTACGTCACGAAGGCCGCCATGCGCTGCGGCAGCGGGGCATAGGGACGCGTGAGGTACATGCTTGGCGAAAGGTCGCCGGTGTAGAACGCCGGGTTGCTGTACGCGAATCCCGAATCCTCGAGCCAGAAAAGTTCGCCGTCGATTTCCGCGAGCACGTAGTCGCGCTGGAAGCGGCCTTTTTCGTCGAGCTTGCCGTCGGTGAAACCCGCAAACGAGTTGCGCTGCGCATGCAGCCAGTCGGCGATGGCTTTCAGGCCGGCGGGACTGTAATCGGGCAACTTGCCATCGAACTCATGCTTGCCGGCGTTGGCGGCAAACACCGGGTTGTGTTCGAAGGCCCCCTGGATGAAGGCATCCACTGCCGACGCAAGCGCCGCGTTGTCATTGGCGGCACTTGCCACTGGCGCGGACGCCGTCGGTGCGGTGGTGTCGACGCTTTGCTTGCAACCTGCAAGCAGCGAGGCTGCAAGCAAAGCGGACAACGTAACCAGGTGGATCGGGCGCATGGGGCGACTCCCTTCGAGGAATCGCCGAGACTAGGCGCTCAGGCAGGCTCGCGCAACGCTCATCAGTACGGGCTGGCGGGCCGCCGTCGATCGGCGATGGCAAGCGCGAGCCGAGCCAGGCGATGCGCCTGCTCCAGCCTTGCCTGCCGCGCCTCGTCTTCGGTGCAGGGAGAGAAATGCAGCACGTCGCCTGGACGCAGCTGAGCCAGCCGTGGCCAATCGGCGCGAATGGCATGGCCGATGCGAGGATAACCACCATGCGTCTGCGCGTCGGCCAGCAACACGATTGGCTGGCCATCGGAAGGCAGCTGGATGGCGCCGGGCGCGACCGGCTCCGATACGCGATCGTCGCTTTCCACACTCGGCAATGGCGTGCCTTCGAGTCGCAGTCCCTGCCGATTGCTCGCGGTGGCGACGCGCCACGTCCGATCGAACAGGCCGTTCTTCCAGGGCGCGTCGCCCGTCACCGCAATCACGCGGGCCACGGCCGGTCGATCCCACTGCAGCTCGGGCGATGGATCGATCCACCAGGGCGCGATGCTTATCGTCTCGATCGTGTGCGGGGCGGGCTCGCAGGCCAGCCTGTCGCCGCGCGCCAGCGCACGCCCGCCAACGCCTCCGAACCCGCCGCGAAGATCGGTACTGGCGCTCGCCAATACCGCGGCGACGGAGAATCCGCCGGCTACGGCGAGGTAGGCACGCGCCCCTTGGCGGCAAGCCCCCAGCGACACGGTGACGCCTGCGGGCAACATGATCGGCCGCCAATCAGCCAATGCAACACCGTCCGCGTGCGCGTCGATCGTGGCGCCGCAAAGCGCGATGACGGCATCGTCTTCCAGCACCAGCGTCGGGCCACCGAGGGTGATTTCAAGCGTGGCCGCGCCAGTGGGATTTCCGACCAGCAGGTTCGCTATCGAGTGCGAGTACGCGTCGAGTGCACCTGCCTGACCCACGCCAAGATGGCGGCTGCCGATGCGTCCGGAATCCTGCACGGTAGTCAGGAGTCCAGGGGCAACCACACGCATGCTCATCGTGGATCCGCAGCCGGAACGAAACGCACCTGGTCGCCTGGTGCCAGCAATGCGGGCGGGTCGCGCGCTGGATCGAACAGCTCCAGCGTCGTGCGCCCGATGATGTGCCAGCCGCCCGGTCCCGAGCGCGGATAGATGCCTGTCTGCGCACCGCCGATCGCAACGCTGCCTGCAGGCACGTGCGCGCGCGGCGTGGCCAACCTGGGAACGGCGAGTGTCGGATCCATTCCGATCAGGTACGGGAATCCCGGCGCAAATCCGAGCATGGCGACGGTGTAGCGCGCGGCAGCGTGGCGCGAGATGACATCGGCAGGTGCGAGACGACTGTGTCGGGCGACCGACTCCAGGTCGGGCCCGTCGCCACCGCCGTAATGCACGTCAATGGAGACCAGTCGGGCCGCAACGAAGGCCGATCCGGACAACGTCTGCTCGCCGAGCCAGCGGATCGCTTCGGTCTGCGGATTGCAGTTCTCCGGCCACGCCGTGGCGTCGACGAACAGAGCCAATGACGCATA
>JAQGOI010000299.1 GCA_028293685.1 Lysobacteraceae bacterium
GACTACGTGATCCTGAAGGTGCTGCTGGGCACGTACGTCAACCCGGAAGTGGTCGCCGCGCACCTCAAGCCCCTGCTGGCGAAAAAACGCGTCTATGCCGTGCTGGGCAACCACGACTGGTGGAAGAACGGCAGCCGCGTTCGCTCGGACCTGGAGGACATCGGCATCCCCGTGCTCGAGAATCGTGCGACCGAAATTTCGTTGGGCCAATGCCGGCTATGGCTGGTCGGGGTCGGCGACCTGTGGGAAGGCCATCCCGACATCGCGCGGGCCTTTGCGATGGTCACCGACGAAGCGCCGGTGATTGCGATCACGCACAACCCCGAACTGTTCCACCAGATGCCGGCACGCGCCTCGCTGGTGATTGCCGGCCACACCCATGGTGGACAGGTGAACCTGCTGCCAGGTCAGCCGTCGATGCGATTCGGTCATTACATCGCCGGGCCGATCTTCGATCATGGCCGCCAGTTGTTCGTGACCCCCGGCATCGGCACCAGTATTTTGCCATTCCGTTTCCGTGTGCCGCCCGAGATTTCGCGACTCACGTTGCGCTCGGAGGCTCCGCCGCGCTAGGCGGGCTTAAACCGCAGCGGGTGTTGGTGCATCCCAGTGGCTATGCTCGCTGCCACCATGACCGATTGCCTGTCCGACCCGCAGGAGTCCGCGCCGCCTGTCGATATCGACCGGGCATTGGTGCGATCGGCCGTGGCTGGCGAGATCAAGGCATTCGAAGCGCTCTATCGCCGTCATGTCGCACGGGTGCATGGCGTGATCACGCGGCTGGTCGGGCATCACGCGGGGCGCGCCGAAGACCTTACCCAGGAGACGTTCGTGCGGGCGTGGCAGGCCCTTCCCGGGTATCGTTTTGAAAGCGCATTCGGGACGTGGCTGTATCGCCTGGCCGCCAATACGGCGCTGATGGAACTACGCGCGCGCCGCAGCCGTCCGCAATCCGATGGCGATGCCGGACTCGAGGATTTCGGCACGCCCGATTCCGCCGGCCACACGACGGCGCTGACGCTCGATCTGGAACGTGCGGTGGCGAGCCTGCCACCCAGGGCCCGCGCGGTGCTGGTGTTGTTCGATATCGAGGGCTGGAAGCACGAGGAAATCGCCGCGGAGCTCGACATGGCTGTCGGCAGTTCCAAAGCGCAACTGCATCGCGCCCGTGGATTGCTGCGGGCAAGATTGGGAGACATGCAATGAACGACATGGTCGAAGACCTCGGAGACAACGAGGAGTTCGTGCGCAGCCTGCGCGCGCTGCGGCGCGACGTCCCTCCCGGGCACGATCTGTGGCCGCAGATTGCCACCCGGATCGGTCAGGCTTCCGCCGCGCGCACATCGGTTCGCGGGCGCGCGCGCACGCGCCTGGCGTCGTTGGCGCTGGCGGCTTCGCTGGTACTCGCCGTGCTGCTTGTGCTCCAGCATCCATTGCGGCAACCGCATACGGTCCAGGACAAGCTGATCGCCAGCGAAGCGCAGGGCATGACCCGCGAATACCAGGGCGCGCTGCGCGTGCTGCTCTCAAGCGCTCCGGAGGGCACGGCTGACGACCCGACCCTGCGCGAGCTCGACCGAAGTGCCGCGCAGATCCGCAGCGCATTGGCGCGCGATCCCGATGCGCGTTTCCTGCTCGATCGTCTGCAACACACCTACACGTTGCGCCTTGCGCTCACCCAGCGCGCCGCAATGAGCTGAGTCCTGCATCCAGCACCAAGCATCCAGTATCCAGACATTCATCCGGAGTCAGCCATGAAACGCCCGCTATTTCCTGTTTGCCTGCTCGCATTGGCCCTGAGTGCCAGCCTTTTTGGCTCGCCCGTGCTGGCCGCGACGCCCATCGACCAGACGCGTCCGCTGGACGCGCGCGGCCGGATCCAGGTCGACAACCTCAAGGGTCGCATCCAGGTGCGCGCGTGGGACCGCAACGAAGTGCACATCACCGGTTCCCTCGGCGAAGGCGTCGAGCGGCTGGTCGTCGAAGGCGGTGGCGATCATCTGGTCGTTCGCGTGCAATACCCGAAGAACTTCGGAGCCTGGCGTGGGGACAGGACCGGTCCTACCGACCTGCAGCTGCAGGTTCCGCTGCGCGCGGCGCTGGACATCCAGTCGGTATCGGCCGATGTCGATGTCGCCGGCGTGGCGCCCGGCGATCTGAGCATCGACACGGTGAGTGGTCACGTCATGGCCGCCGCTGCGCCCCAGCATGCGGACATCAACAGCGTGAGTGGCGAAGTGCAGGCCACGCTCAACAGTACGGACTTCAAGGTCGATAGCGTCAGCGGCGCCGTCATCCTGCGCGGCCGCCTCAGCGGTCAGGTCCAGGGCGAAACAGTGTCAGGTCGGTTGTCGATCGATTCTTCCGATGAGCGCCTGCGGCGACTGTCGACGGAAACCGTGTCAGGCGACGTCGACATCCGTGCCGCGCTGGCCGACGGTGGCGAAATCAAAGCCAATACCGTGAGCGGCGACATCCAGCTCAACCTGCCCAGGGCGTTGTCCGCGCGCGTGAGCGCGGAAAGCTTCAGTGGCTCGCTGCGCGCGCCCGGAGCGAAGGTCAACAAGGAGGAATTCGGGCCGGGATCGAGCCTGGAACAGCGTTACGGCACGGGATCGGGTGAGATCCACCTGGAGACATTCTCCGGCGATGCCGAACTGACGTTGCGATAACGCCGTCAGGCCGCGGCGCGGTTGCCGTCGCCTGCGGTTGTCGCGCCGGCTTTGTCATCCTCGGCAAAATCGCCGTAATACGCGGCGGCGCGCAGTTCCCACGGCTCGAAGTCGTCGACCGTGATCGCATCGAGCGTCATCGCGCGCAGGTCTTCCAGCTGCGCGCGTTCGGGAATGCTGATCCAGCCTTCGCGCACGCCTTCGTCCAGCTGCGACACGAAGTCGAGCGCGGCGATGTCGCTGTTCTTGAGGGCCTTGAGGAACTTGCGTTCGACCGGCTCGGCGAGGATGACCCTGGCCAGGTAGCTGTCGATGCGGCCGGCCGGGTTGTTGTCGCAGGGCGTCAGGAAAACGCCATCGGCCAACCGCGTTCGCGCATCACACGGCGCCATCAGCAGCGATGCGGCTCGGTGACCAAGGCGATCGCTCGGCGGTTGCGCGCGGCGACCGAGCGGAAACACCAGCAGCCACAGCAACCAGCCAACAGGGCGGATCGGGAAATTGCGCAATGCGCCCGACAGCGCCAGTTCGATCTTGTGTACGGCATCGTGGAAGGCCCACGCCAGCAATGGCTGGTCGCCAACCGGACGGCCTTCGTCCTCGTAGCGTTTGAGCATGGCGCTGGCGATGTAGAGGTTGCTCAGGACGTCGCCCAGCCGACCCGACAATGATTCCTTGAACTTGAGTTTGCCGCCGAGCAGCAGCATCGACGTGTCGGCCATGACCGCCAGCACGGCCGAGTAGCGATTGAGCTTGCGATAGAAGCGGCGCGTGTAATCGTCGCCGGGCGCCTTGCCGAACTGCGCGGCCGTCAGGCCGAACCAGAAGGCGCGCACGGCGTTGGAAATGGCGAAGCGTATGTGGCCGAAAAGACTGTAGTCGAACGCGTCGATGCGCTCCTTCGGGTCTTCCAGCTGCGCGGCCTTCATTTCCTGCATGACCCAGGGATGGCAGAGGATCGCGCCCTGGCCGAAGATCATCAGGCTGCGGGTCATGATGTTCGCGCCCTCGACCGTGATGCTGATCGGCAGCGCCTGCCACGCGCGGCCCAGGTAATTGCGCGGTCCCAGGATGATGCCCTTGCCGCCGTGGATATCCATCGCATCGCGGATGACTTCGCGACCCATTTCCGTGCAGTGGTACTTGGCGATCGTCGACGGCACCGCCGGGTTTTCGCCGCGCGACACCGCTGCCGCCGTTGCCTGCGCCAGCGCGCTGATCGCGTAGGCCTTGCCCGCGATGCGCGCGAGGCCTTCCTCGACGCCTTCAAAACGCCCAACGGATAACCCGAACTGCTTGCGGATGCGGGCGTAGGCGCCGGTCACGCACGCACTCATCTTCGCGCCGCCGCTGGCGATCGAAGGCAACGTGATCGAGCGCCCGATCGACAGGCATTCCATGAGCATCTGCCAGCCGCGGCCGGCGAAATCCTCGCCACCGATCAGCTGCGACAGCGGCACGAAGATGCCGTCGCCACGGATCGGTCCATTCTGGAACGGATTGTTGAGCGGGAAATGACGGCGGCCGATCTCAAGCCCGGGCGTTTCACGCGGGACCAGCGCCAGTGAAATGCCGATGTCCTTCTTGTCGCCGAGCAGGCCCTCGGGGTCGTACATGCGAAAGGCGACGCCGATCAGTGTCGCCACCGGCGCCAGCGTGATGTAGCGCTTGTCCATCGTCAGGCGGATGCCCAGCACGTGCGCGCCGTTCCACTCGCCCATGGCGACGATGCCGTAGTCGGGGATCGACGTGGCATCGGATCCAGCGAACGGCCCGGTCAGCGCGAAGCAGGGCACCTCACGTCCGTCGGCCAGGCGTGGCAGGTAATACTGCTTCTGCTCGTCGGTGCCGTAG
>JAQGOI010000164.1 GCA_028293685.1 Lysobacteraceae bacterium
AACGGCGTGGCGATCCTGGCCAAGGGCGCTGACCCACTCGAAAGCCGACGTGGCTTGCCGGGCGATCCCGATGACACGCACAGCCGTTATCTCGAAGCCGCCGCCCATGGTGTCATCGTGGGTTGTCTGTACCTGCCCAACGGCAATCCCCAGCCCGGCCCCAAATTCGACTACAAACTGCGTTGGTTCGAGCGCTTGATCAAATACTCGGCCAAGCTCTACGACAGCGGACATCCCGTCGTGCTGTGCGGCGATTACAACGTCGTCCCCACCGATGAGCTGGACATCTACAACCCGCGCTCCTGGCGCAAGGATGCGCTGCTGCAACCAGAGAGCCGCGCCTGTTACGAGCGACTGCTCGCTCAGGGCTGGACGGATGCACTGCGTGCGCTGCATCCGGACAAGAAGATATTTACGTTCTGGGATTACTTCAGGAAGCACTGGGAAACGGATTCCGGCCTGCGCATCGACCACTTGTTGCTCAACGCCGAACTGGCGCCACAAATCGTCGACGCAGGTGTCGATCGCTGGGTGCGGGGTCTTCCGGGAGCAAGCGATCACGCGCCCACATGGATCACACTGAACACGCGCAAACGAGCGCGCAAGACAAAACAAGCGTAGTCAGCAAGCCATGTGCATGAACTATTTAGCGAAGTGATCCACCGTTTAACGCATCATGGCCGCTGGTCTAACGCGTGCGTGACTAGAGTTCGCCTCGTCCAGCAAACGTATTCTCCTGGACAGAAACGGCGCAAATCTTGCTTCCCGATCGCACAGGAGCAACATAATGGCAAACCAGAACCAGTCGAACGACAACACCGGCAACAACAGCAATCGCGGCTTCGCCAGCATGGATGACGACAAGCAGCGCAAGATCGCCCAGAAGGGTGGTGAGGCTGTCAGCCAGGATCGCGAGCACATGTCGCAAATCGGCCGCAAAGGTGGCGAAGCCTCGCACGGCGGCGGCAATCAGGGCGGCAACAATCAGGGTGGCAACCAAGGTGGAAACCGCGGTGGCGGCAGCCAGGGCGGTCGCTGAATCGCGATAGAAGTCAGGCCCGGTCGCGTCCTCACCGGTGACATGGCGCCCGCTTCGGCGGGCGCTTTCTTGTCAGTCCGCTTCCGCTTCGGCGGCAGCTTCCCGACCCTGCTGGCGGATGAGCGCTTCCTGGCGCGCGTCCTCGATCGACATCCTGACGGCGTTGACATCGGCCTTGTGCAGATCGAAGACAAAGCGTCCCGTCAGTTGTGTATCCGATTTCAACTCGCCCTTTTCATAGAGCGCCCACATCTCCTCGCCGAAATGCGTTGCGTTGAGTTCCGGGGCGAAGCGACCCAGGCTGTCGCGAAGGTTGTGCACGTCGCGCAGCAGCATGGCGCGCGCCGCGTTGTTGCCTGACGCGCTGACAACCTGCGGCAGGTCGATGATGACCGGGCCTTCGGCATCGACGAGCACGTTGTATTCCGATAAGTCGCCATGGATCAGGCCCAGCGCCAGCATGCGCACGACGTCGGCGATGAGCGCCTCATGGAAGCGGCGCGCCTCCTCGGTGGTCAGCTCCACGTCCCCTAGTCGCGGCGCACTGAAACCATCGGCATCGGTGACCAGCGCCATCAACAGCACGCCGTGGAAGAAGCCATGCGGCTGCGGCACGCGCACGCCCGCTTCGGATAACTGGTAGAGGGCATCGACTTCGGTGTTCTTCCAGGCGGTTTCCTGTTCGCGGCGCCCGAACTTGCTGGCCTTGCCAATGGCACGCGCCTGTCGACTGCCACGCACCTTGCGACCTTCCTGGTACTGCACGCGCGCCTGGAAACTACGCTGTGCCATGTCCTTGTAGACCTTGGCGCACAACACCTCATCGCCAGCGCGCACGACGTATACCGAAGCCTCCTTGCCGCTCTTGAGCGGACGCAGAACCGCATCGATCACGCCATCGTCGACCAGAGGCTGCAGGCCCTTGGGGGTTTTCATCGGGGATCAGGGGGACGGCAGGAAAGCGGGCGCGCAGTATGGGCCATGAAAGCCGTAGCTGGCTTAAGCCTTCGTCAGGAAACAGATTTCAGCGGCAGCCCAGCCATGTCGTTGCGGCCTCAACGTACGCCCGATCCCATGCCACTCAGGGCGCATGGCCAGCCTGTCGCCATGGAAGTGAGCGTGATCGCTGTCGCATTGCGGGGGATTCGCGAGGCCCGGACGTGTGCGGAGTGCTGGAAGCACGCAGCCCTGCGGAGGCGATGGACGAAAGCCCCCGAGCGAGGACTCCAACTCGCCGTTGGCCACGACGACGGCGGCCGACAAACGCAGGAGCGGACGCTCATGCGGTGATGCCGGCCTGCCCCAATTCTTCGCTGAGCCTGTGCAGACGTTTTTCCAGCTCCTCGACCCTGTAGGGCTTGGCGATGAAATCGCAACCTTCGGGAAGCGTGGGCAGATGCCCTCGTGCGTATCCCGAGACGAGCAGCACCTTCAAAGCCGGTCGGAGCTCGCGCGCCTTGCGCAGCAGGTCGACGCCACTCATTCCCCGGGGCATCACGATGTCGGAAAGCAGGATGTCGATATCCGGGTCGCGCTCGATGATTTCCAGGCCCGCCGCACCTTCATCGGCAGTCACCACGGAATAGCCCATGTAGCGCAATGCCTCGACCGTGACCATCTGGACATCCGGATCGTCTTCGACCAGCAGGACCTTGACTGGGGCCCGAAAATCGCAGGAGTGCGCGGGCTCGGCATCATGGCGTACAGGAAGGTAGAACCGTACGACCGTCCCCTTCCCCACCGTGCTATCGATGCTGACGTGTCCACCGGACTGGACCGCGAAGCCGTACACCTGGCTCAGGCCAAGTCCGCTGCCCTTGCCCACGTCCTTGGTGGTGAAAAATGGCTCCGTAGCGCGCGCCAGCACATCCAGCGGCATGCCGATCCCGGTGTCCTCCACGGACACGCAGACATAGCGTCCGGGGGTCTGCGGGACATCGTCCTCCAAGTCCGGATCGTCACCGACGAGCTGCTCGCGCGTGCGGATCAGGATGCGGCCGCCCTCGGGCATGGCATCGCGCTCATTGACCAGTAGGTTGAGCATCGCCGCTTCGAATTCGCCAACATCGACATCGACCTGCCCCAAGCCACGCGCCTGGCTGAATTCGATTTGCTCATTACCGCCAACGCCGCGGCGAAGTACCGATTCGTCACCGT
>JAQGOI010000184.1 GCA_028293685.1 Lysobacteraceae bacterium
TCGGCGCCGCATGTCTTTTTTTCTTCGCAGCGTCGGCGGTCGGGGCAGTCAACGCCGCTGCAATGGCGAGCGACAGTGCGATCGAGAATGGGCGCGCGTTGGGCATGTGGAGTGCTCTCCCGAATGAAGCGCCGAGTGTAACAAGCGACCAAACCGCGTCGATGAACGGCGCCTCTTCAGCGCTGAACCACGGGAAATCCCGGCGCGCCGCAGCGCACCGGGACATACGGATGCGAGCATGTTATTTACTGCGCCGCATAGCCGCGAGAAATCCCAACGCGCCGCAGCGCGCTGGGACCTACGGAAACGAGCGGTGTTACCGCGCCTCGTCAGCAATGAAAACGCGAAAGAGCCCCAACGCGCCGCAGCGCGCGGGGAGGCTCGGATGCGAGCGGTTACCAGATGACGACTTGCTTATTAGCCCCCCGAACCATCGCATCGCCCGGCTTGCACTTGAAAGCCGCAGCGAATGCCGGCAGGTTCGATGGCGCACCGATTGCGCGGAAATCCGCCGGTGCGTGCTCGTTGCTGTTGACGATCACCTTCAGGAAATCCGGCGTGTACTTGCTGCGCCAGACCGTCGCCCAGTTCATGAAGAAGTGCTGGTCGCGGCTCAGGCCGTCGGTCATCGGGTCCGGCGTGCCGGCGGTGGCTTTCTTCATGGCGTCGTACGCCGTCGCAAGACCGCCGAGGTCGGCGATGTTTTCACCCAGCGTGAGTTTGCCGTTGACCATCAGGCCTGGCGCGGCCTGATACGCGCTGAACTGATTGACGAGCTTGTCGGTGCGCGATGCGAAGCCCTTGGCATCGGCTGCCGTCCACCAGTTCTCGAAGTTGCCCGTCGGTCCGAACCGGCTGCCCTGGTCGTCGTAACCGTGCGTCATTTCATGGCCGATGACCGCACCGATGCCGCCGTAATTGGCCGCATCGTCAGCCTTCGGATCGAAGAAAGGCGGCTGCAGGATCGCAGCGGGGAAGACCACTTCGTTCTGCATCGGGTTGTAGTACGCATTGACCGTCTGCGGACTCATGCCCCACTCGGTGCGGTCGACCGGCTTGCCGATCTTGCCCAGGTCCCACTTGTAGTTGAATTCCGTCGCGGCGAGCACGTTGGCGATGTAGCTGTCGCGCGAAGTCGCAAGGCCGGTCCAGTCGCGCCACTTGTCCGGATAGCCGATCTTCGGTGTGAAGGCATCCCATTTGGCAATCGCCTTGGCCTTTGTCTCCGGGCTCATCCAGTCGAGCTTCTCGATCCTGGCCTTGAGCGCGGCACGCAGGTTCTGGACCAGCGACTCCATGCGCGCCTTCGATTCGGCGGGAAACGCGACCTTGACGTACATCTGGCCCAGCGCCTCGCCGACATTGCCGTCGATGGTCTTGAGCACGCGCTTGCCGCGCTCCTTCTGTTCTTTCTGCCCGCGCATCGTCTTGTTATAGAACTCATAGTTCTCCTGTGCGAAGGCGTCGCTGAGGTATGGCGATGCTTCATCGACGGTGTGGAAGCGCAGGTACGCCTTCCAGGTGTCGACCGGCACGTCGCCCAGCATCCTGTTCACTTCCTGGTGAAAGGCTGGCATCGCGAGCGAGAATTTTGCCGGCGCGGCCAGACCCTGTGACTGGAAGAACGTCGTCCACGGGAAGTCAGGCGTCAGCTTGTCCGCTTCGGCCAAGGTCACCGGGTTGTAGTAGATCGACACGTCGCGCTGCATTTCCTCACGCGATTTCGATGCCTTCGCAAGGCGCGTCTCGAACGCCGTAACCGCCTTGCCCTGGGTGGCGGCGTCGGCCGCTGGCACGCCGGACAGTTCAAGCACCTTGGCGATGTGCGCCTGGTAGGCGTCGAGCTTGTCCTTCTTGTCCTTGTCGAAATAATAGCCACGGTCGGGCAGGCCGAGGCCACCCTGCGATGCGTAGGCCAGGTTCATCGTCGAGTCCTTGAAATCCGGGCTCGACCCGAACCCGAACAGGACGTTTTCGCCTTTCGCAGCGCTGTTGCGCAGGTACGTCGCGACGCTGGCCTTGTCCGACAGCGCATCGATGGCGGCAAGGCGATCCTTGAGGGGCGCAATGCCCTGCGCGTTGATCTTGGCGGCGTCCATGCCGGTCGCCCAGAAGTCGCTGACGATCTTCTCGACACCCGCTGCCGACGGCGCTGCTGCGGCCTCTTCGGCCAGCTGCCGCTGCACGGCGATCGAGCGCTCATCCAGCATGTCGAAGGCACCCCAGCTGGAGCGATCTCCGGGAATATCGTTCGCGGCCTGCCACTTGCCGTTCACGTACCCGCCAAAATCGGTGCAGGCGTTCTTAGTCGTATCAAGGTCACTGACCTGGAAGCGGTTGACCGGCGGCAGTTTGCTTTCGTCCAGCGTCAACGCACCAGCGCTGGCCGCAGCCGCCTTTCCGGTGTCGGCGACGGGCGCTGTCTGCTGGGGTTGCTGGCAACCGCTCACTGCCAGTGCGGACAGCAGGGCGACTGACAATGTGGCCGGCTTGAGGATCGATCGTGTCATTTGGTAATCCAGTGAGGTACGTGCGGCAGAAATAAAAACCCGTGCGCGATGTCGCGCACGGGCGGTGTCATCGACAGACGGAACGGTTACCAGATGACGACGCGTTTGTCGTCCGCGCGGACCATCGCATCGCCAGGCTTGCACTGGAACGCCTGTGCAAACGATGGCTGGTTCGACGGTGCGCCGATCGCGCGGAAGTTCGCCGGTGCATGCGGGTCCGTGTTCAGGCGAACCTTCAGTTCTTCGGGATTGAAATTGCGGCGCCACACCGTGGCCCAGTTGAGCCAGAAGCGCTGGTTCTCGGTGTAGCCGTCGATTTTCTCGTCAGGCGACTTGCCGGCGTCGGCAAGTGCTTTCTGCAGCGCATCGAACGCCACGGTGGTGCCGCCCAGGTCGGCGATGTTTTCGCCGAGCGTGAGCTTGCCCTTGACCGGCAGGTTATCGATCGAGCGATAGTCATCGAACTGCTTCACCAGCTTCGCCGTGCGCGATTCGAAGCCCTTCTTGTCCGCCGTCTGCCACCAGTTGACGAAATTGCCCTTGGCGTCGAACTGCGCACCTTGATCGTCGTAGCCATGCAGCATTTCGTGGCCGATGACCGCGCCGATGCCGCCGTAGTTCATCGCCGGATCGGCCTTGGGATCGAAGAACGGCGGTTGCAGGATCGCTGCGGGGAATACGATCTCATTCTGCTGTGGGTTGTAGTACGCGTTGACCGTCTGTGGCGTCATGCCCCACTCGGTGCGGTCGACCGGCTTGCCGACCTTGCCCATCAGCCAATCGTAGTTGTACTTGGTCGCCGACAGCATGTTCTGGACGTAGCCCTCGCGCGAGGTCGCCAGGCCATCCCAGCTGCGCCATTTGTCCGGATAGCCGATCTTGGGCATGAAGCTGTTCCACTTGTCGATCGCCTTGGTCTTGGTGTCGGCGCTCATCCAGTCGAGCTTCTCCAGGCGCGCCTTCAACGACGCACGCAGGTTGTCGACCAGCTTGGTCATGGCCACCTTCGATTCGGCCGGGAAATACTGCTTCACGTACATCTGGCCGAGCGCCTCGCCGACCCCGCCCTCGGTCGTATCGAGCACGCGCTTCCACCGTGGCTTCTGCTCTTTCTGGCCGCGCATGGTCTTGCCGAAGAAATCAAACCGCTCGTCGGCGAACTTGTCGGACAGGTACGGCGCCATGCCGTCGATCGTGTGCGCGCGCAGGTACGCCTGCCACTGCTCGACGGGCACGTCCTTGATCATCCTGTTGAACTCGACGAAAAACTTCGGCTGCGACAGCGAGAAGCCTTCGACGTTCACACCCTGCGCCTTGAGGAAGTCGGACCACGGAAAATTCGGCGACAGCTTGTCGGCGTCGGCGACTTTCACGAAGTGGTACTGGTTGAGCGGGTCGCGCTGTTCGATCGGCGACAGCGAGGCCTTGGCCAACCGCGTTTCGAACGCGAGCACGTCCTTGGCCTGCTTGTCGGCATCCGCGGTGGCAACACCAGCGTTCTGCAACTGCTTGCTCACGTGCGCGACGTAGGCGTCGCGGATCTTCTTGTAGCTGTCGTCGCCAGCCTTCGGTCCGTCGCTCAGGTAGTACGCCTTCTCGGGCAGCGCCAGGCCACCCTGGTCGGCGTACGCGATCATCATCTGCGAATCCTTGAAATCCGCATTCGAATAGAAGTTGAAGGCATCGCCGCGGCCGGCCGCGAATTCGTCGCGCAGGTGTTGCGCGATATCGGCTGGCGTCTTCAGCGCGGCGATCTTGTCCAGCATCGGCTGGATCGGGGTGATACCGGCCGCATTGACCTTGGCGTCGTCCATGCCGGTGGCGTAGATGTCGCCCACCAGCTTCTCGACACCGGTCGCATCGGTCTTGGCGGCGGCGGCTTCCGCAAGCTGCTTGCTGGCGGCCAGTGAGCGCTCGGTCAGCATCTCGAAGCTGCCCCAGGTCGTGTGGTCGTTGGGCACCGGATTCGCCGCCAGCCATTTGCTGTTGACGAAATCCGCCAGGTTGTCGCAGACCTTCTTGCTGGTGTCCAGATCGCTCACCTGGAAGGCGTCGGTCGGCGGCAGCTCGGCATTCGTGGCGGGTGGCGGGGTCTGCGCAACCGGCGCGGCGACCGGAGCAGCCGGTGCGGCAGGCGTTGAAGCCTGTTGCCCGGGGCAGCCAGTGAGTGCAGCAGTAACGGCAAGGGACAACAACACCATCTGTGGTTTGCTAACGATCACGTGTGAACTCCGGCCCATCGGGCGGCATGTGGAAACATTCCAGCGCAAGGCCGGGTCTTGAAGGTGAAAAAGGGGGAGCGCTCCCTCGCTCAGGCACTCGCGACTGTAGCGGTCACGACTGTTCGTAGCGGGTGTAGAAGGTCATGGCGTGCTCCTAATGAATTCTTTACAAGTGTCAGGACCGACACAAAAAACACCGTGCTAACGTGCCGCCAGGCCGTGAAGGGGCGGAAACATGCGCGTGCAATTCCATGGGGCGGCCGGCGAAGTCACCGGTTCGATGCATCAGGTCCAGGCGGCTGGCAGGAGCGTGCTGCTTGATTGCGGCATGATCCAGGGCGATCGGCAGGCCGAGGCGCGCAACGTCGCCGACTTTCCGTTCGTGCCCGCACAGATCGATGCGCTGGTGATCAGCCATGCGCATATCGATCACATCGGACGGGTTCCACTGCTGGTCAAGCGCGGTTTCACCGGTCCGATCTACGCACAGGGCGCGACCGCCGAGCTGATGCCGATCATGTTGCTGGATGCCGCTTCGCTTGCGGAAAGTGGCGCGAGGCGCAGTAACGAGCATCGCGCCGAAGGCGACGACGAAATCCTGCCGCTCTACACGCGCGAGGACGTCGACGCGGCGATGCGACTGGTGAAACCGCTGCCGTACGACGCGCGCTCGACGATCCTGCCAGGGATCGAGATCGCCTTCCGAGATGCCGGCCACATCCTTGGATCATCGATCGTCGAGCTGTGGGCGGACGGCAAAAAGCTGGTGTTTTCCGGCGATATCGGCCCGAAGGGCACGCCGATCCTGCGCGATCCGGTGATGCCGGCCGAGTCCGACCTCGTGCTGATGGAGTCGACCTACGGCAATCGCAACCACAAGGATCGGGCCGCGACCGTCAGCGAGCTGAGCGACATCTTCGAAGCGGCGTGGCGCGACAAAGGCAATGTCTGCATCCCGGCGTTCGCGGTCGGGCGCAGCCAGGAGCTGTTGTACCTGTTCGCGATGCATTACGAGGAATGGCAGCTGGCGCGCTGGCAGATATTTCTCGACAGCCCGATGGCGGCCAAGGTGGTCGGTGTCTACGCCCGCCACGAGGATCTGTTCGATGCCGAGTCGCAGGCTGTCTGGAAGCAGCGGCCGAATCCATTCACGTTGTCGAACCTGCGCATCACCGAAACGCGCGAGGATTCGGTGGCGATCAACGAAGTGAAATCCGGCGCGATCATCATCGCCGGCAGCGGCATGGCCAACGGCGGGCGCATCGTCCACCACCTCATGCACAACATCGGACGCAGCGAGTCGCACATCGTGTTTGTCGGCTACCAGGCCGACGGAACCCTCGGCCGGCGGCTGGTCAACGGCGCGACGTCGGCGCGCATGCAGGGTCGGGATTTCCATGTCAACGCGAAGGTCCATACCGTCGGCGGCTTGTCGGCACATGCCGACCAGGCCGGCCTGACCGAGTGGTACGAAGGATTCGAAGGTCACCCACCCCTTGTGCTCGTCCACGGCGAGGACAACGCGCGGCAGGCGCTGGCCGGACGCATCGGCGAGCGCGATGGCATCACCGTGCAACTGGCGCAACCCGGCCTCACGGTGGAGGTCTGAGCTTGAGCCTGAACGACCAATGCCGTGGGGTGGCGCGTCCGGCCGTATTCACGTACAGTTCGCCTCGTTTTGCGCACGGCTGATCCGTTTCCTAGGTAAGCCTGCCGCCCGGTCGGGGTTCTCCGCGACCATCCGCGGCCTTCTCCCGCACGCCTTTCGTCGCGCAGACACGGCCCGGAACATTCCGTCGTCGTCAAAAAGATCACTCGCAGCGCGGTTCAAGGAACGCTCCGGGTAATGACACGCACCGACAGTCGTCGGCTGATCTTTCGATCAGTCCCGGTCGATCGATTGCGCGTCGAAGTACGGAGCTTCACCACAATGACGTTTGAAACACTCGGGCTCTCGCCCGCGCTGCTGCGCGCGCTCGCCGAAAACAACTACACCATCCCCACGCCGATCCAGATTGAGGCGATTCCGCTGGCGATGGCCGGCCACGATCTGCTCGGTGGCGCACAGACCGGAACCGGCAAGACCGCGGCGTTTGCTTTGCCGCTGCTGCAGCGCCTGTCCAAGCAGACTCCGCCGAACGGTTCGCGCAAGCCGCGTGCGCTGATCCTGACGCCGACGCGCGAGCTTGCCGTGCAGGTCGCCGAAAGCATCAAGACCTACGGGCGCCACCTGCACCTGAATGTCACCACGATCTACGGCGGCGCCGGCATGGGTCCGCAGGTCGACAGCCTGCGTCGCGGTACCGACATCCTTGTCGCGACCCCGGGCCGTCTGATCGATCACCTCGAGCGCGGCAGCGCCAAGCTCGACGCGATCGAAGTGCTGGTGCTGGACGAAGCCGACCGCATGCTCGACATGGGCTTTTTGCCGGCGATCAAGCGCATCCTCAACCGCGTGCCGAAGGAGCGGCAGACGCTGTTGTTCTCGGCCACGTTCGAGGAGCAGATCAAGTCGCTGGCGCTCGAGTTCATGCGCGATCCCAAGCAGGTGCAGGTCACGGCGAAGAACACCATCGCCGAGACCATCGTGCATCGCGCGCACCCGGTCGACGGCTCGCGCAAGCGCGACCTGCTGATCGACATCCTGACCAAGCGTCACACCGACCAGGTGTTGATCTTCGGCAAGACCAAGCACGGCTGCAATCGCCTGGCCGAACAACTGGAGACCGCGGGCCTCAAGGCCGTCGCGATCCATGGCAACAAGAGCCAGGCCCAGCGCCAGAAAGCCCTGCGCGACTTCAAGATGGGCAAGGCACGCGTGCTCGTCGCCACCGACGTTGCCGCACGCGGATTGGACATCCCGAACCTGCCGTTGGTCATCAACCATGACCTGCCGATGGTTGCCGAGGACTACATCCATCGCATCGGCCGTACCGGCCGTGCCGGAGCGACCGGAGAAGCGCTGTCGCTGGTATCGCCGGAAGAGGGTGGCCTGCTGCGCCAGATCCAGCGCATGCTGAAAGTCGAGCTGGTGATGGACGTGGTCGAAGGCTATGCGCCGAGCAAGCCGATCCGCCTGGATACACCAATCCCGCGCAATGGTGGAGGCCAGCGTGACGGACAGCGTCCGCCACCGCGTCCCGGCCATCGTCCGCATGCACGGCCGGCGCCGCGCACCGCGCACGCCGGTCCGAAGCAGCGTTCGGGTGGGCAGGGTGCATGGGCAGGCAGGCGCGATACGCGCGCCTGATTCGTTCGTCAGCTTGGAAGAAAGGGCCGGCAATGCCGGCCCTTTTTATTTGAAGTCGGCGCAATCACATCGCCGCAGCGTGCTCCCGCTGGCGTGCGGACGCTCGTGACCAGATACGTTTGGATGCCGTCCGCGCGCGATACAGCAGCGGAATCAGCGCGACCGCCGCGGCATTCGCGGCCGTGCGCAGGCCGATGAACTCCGCCAGCACCGCGTTGACGCAGAAGAACGCCGCCAATCCGATGAACAAACGCATGCTGCGATCGTGCAGCAGGCTGATGCTCAAGGCGGCTGGTCCGCAGCCAGCGGACGCACCGAAAACGGAATGGTGTCGGGCGCGACGGCGCCGCCGGAAATGATGAAGCTCATCGCCTGATCGACGCTCCAGTCGGTTGGTGTGAGCCGCTCCACCGGCACGATCTCGAGATAGCCGGATGTCGGATTCGGCGTGGTCGGCACGTACACCGCAGCGAGCTCCCGACCGGTTCCCTGCTCGCGCAGGATGCGGGTGACGAAACCGACCGACTTCATCTGGTTGTGCGGAAAATCGATGAGCACGACGCGCTGCGTGCCGTCGGGTTGCGTCTGCAGGATGTCGAGCAGTTTGCGGGCGCTGCCATAGATGGTGTTCGCCAGAGGGATCCGCGCGATCACGATTTCAAACCAGCGCAACAGTTGCTGGCCGACCACCCGTCGCGCCATGACGCCGGACAGCAGGATCACCGCCAGCGTCGCGATCAGGGCCAGCGCGGTCTGCACCCAGGGTTGGTCCAGCCAGCCGAGTGCCGGCTTGGTGATGGCCAGATCGTGGAGCAGCGGCCCGATCAATGGACGACTGATGTCCGACAACAGGACGAAGACGAATTTGATCACCACCCAGGTCAGCCACAACGGCAGCAAGGTCAGCAGGCCGGTCAGGAACACTTTCTGGAAGCTGCGCCTCGGGGAGGCGTTATGCGGCGGCCTTGGCAATGGCACGGCGGAATCTGGCATCGGGGACTTCCATGAGGACGCGTCTGCGCGAAGCGCGATTATTGATCGCGCACCAGGCGAAAGCCCACATCGTCGTACCCGCGGCGGGAATCGAGCGCGCGTGCCCCGGAGGGATTGTGGCCGGTCGTCAGGCGCTGGTTGCACCCCTGGACGCATTCCTGGACCCAGGTCGTCACCGAGGTCGGCGCGCTTGCGGCGGGCAGCGCTTTTGCTTCGGCTGCCGTTGGCAGGCGATAGGGATGGCCATTGCGCTGGCCGAGCCAGCGTGCATATGCCTCGGCATCGCTCCACGACACACAGACGACCGGATTGATTGCCGACTGGTTGAAACCCGGCGCCTTCCATGATTTTGGAGACAGCAGCCGCAGCAGCGAAGTACGCTCGCGACACAACGCTGCCGGGCGGCTTGTGGCCAGGGCAAAGCGCGCGTAGTCGGCGCGACTGACGTCGCCTGGCGCCGCGGCAATGACTTTGTCACCGACGCGCACCAGCTGCATGTGGTCGTTGCCCTGGAGCGTCTGTCCGGGTTGCGGAATGCGTTGTGCCCGAGCGGTCAGGCCGGCAATCGTCTTTGGAGCCACGCCCAGTTTGCGAGCCGTTTCGACGGCGGCCAGCGCGGAGGTGCGGTTGAAACTCTTTTCGGCGGCACTCATCCGCGCGCCCATGGCACTGTCGACGCGTTCGCGCAGCGCCTGTACCGCGGTGCTGTCGCCCTGCCTGGTCTGCATTGCGATCAGGTTTGCGTGTTGCAGATAGTCTTCCGCACGGCGGTCATTGCCGATCTGCAGGTTTTTGTCCGCCTTGTCTCCAAGCGCCCGCAGCAGTTGCCCGATATCGCCCGCCAGGCGCGAATGGTTCGGGTCGACTTTCCAGGCGGCGACAAGGCTGTCGTAAGCGTTGTTACCCGGGGGAGCCGTGAGATTCTGTTGTCGCAATTGCTGTTCGGCCGCAGCGACCCAGTGTTCGGCGGGCGACACTGGTAACGGCCGCAGCATCTGCGTGCCCGGGTCACCTGGACTGTCCGCCGAATCGGAAGTCACCGCAATGCCGGGGAGCGCGCCGGGCTGCGGCAGATCGTGACCGGCGATCGCAGGAGCCCGGAAGAAAACCCCCGGCCCCCGCTCCGTGTGGCGCAATACGACGCCAGTCGTGGCTGCGATGGCCAGCAGCACGATCAACCAAGCCGTTTTCGGCCAGCGGCGTAGGGTTCCAATCCCATGCTGTGCCTTGTTCATCAGCCGCGTCATTGGCTGGCTGCTGCGACGGGGCACCCGGTCCAGCGCGTCGCACATCTGTCGGGCCGTGCGGTAGCGTTGCGCCGGCGACTTGCACAGTGCCTTGTCGATGAAGCGTTGCCAGTGGCGCAACGAACGCGGTAAACGCGGGATCGGATCCTGCGCGTGCATGACGGCCATCGACAGCGCATCGCCAGCCATGTACGGCAGATGCCCGGTCAACATTTCCCAGGCCAGGACGCCTACGCTGTACAGGTCGGCGCGCGCATCGACTTCTTCACCGCGCGCCTGCTCCGGCGCCATGTACGCCGTGCTGCCGACCGCCATGCCGGCCGTCGTGACGCGGGGACCGAACCGCCGCAGCGCAATGCCGAAATCAGCAAGCAGCGGACGTTCGGCTTCGTCGAACAGCACGTTCTCGGCCTTGACGTCGCGATGCACCACACCGCGCTGGTGTGCGTAGTCGAGCGCGACCAGCAACGAATGCAGGATCGCCCGAACGCGCGCGTGCGCGTTGTCCAGTCCATCCTGGGTGAAGTCGCGCTGGCCGAGATGGCCGTGGGCGAGGAATGGCATCGCGTAATAGGGCAATCCGTCGCGCGTGCGACCGATCTCGAAGATGCCGACGATATGCGGGTGTTCCAGCCTGGCGATCGTCCGTGCTTCGTTCTCGAAGCGACGACGGCTCACTTCATCGGCAAGTGCCTCGGGCAGCATGACCTTGATCGCGACTTCGCGTTCGAGCGACATCTGCTCGCCCAGGTAGACCGTCGACATCCCGCCGTTGCCGATGACGCGCGACAGCCGATAGCCGGCAATGTCCGGCATGGCGGCGTCGATGGCGCGGTCGGGCAATGGGTTGGACATGTGATCCCCGGTGGCAGCGCGAGCATACGCTGGGCGACCACGGCGGTGATCGCCGGACGCGCCGTATGCCGTATGCGGCTATACGAGCAGCAGCGAAGCCATCCTGCGGCGGTATCGGCCGACCAGTTCGTCGTCATCGATGATGCGGAAGGCGTCCAGCAATGCCTGTTTCGGCAGCCCCGACTCGAAGCCCCGGTTGCGCTGCAGCATTTCCAGGAACTGCTCCAGGCCGGCTTCCGGGTCGCCGCCGACGATGCGCTGCATGCCCAACAGGTACCGCGCGCGCAGATCGTCGGGATTGGACGTGATCGCCGTTTCGAGGATCTGCGGTGGCGGCGCATCGCGCACCAGCGTCGCGAATTTCAGCCGGGTGCGTGCCTTGGTGGCCCGCTCGTCGGTGGACAGGTTGGCCGGCAAACTATCGAGCAACTGCTCGGCCTCGTGCGAGTTGCCGGTGGCGAGTAGCGCGAGCGCCAGGTCGAGTTTCAACTCGGGCTGTTCGGGCGCTGCTTCGACGGCTTTGCGCAGTCGCATCACTTCCGCATGTGGGTCGAGCGACGGGGTGATCTCCGACGCTTCAGGCTCCGGCGCCGCGGCAGCCGGTTCGATGCCGTGATGCTTGAGGAATTCGCGCAGCTGGCCTTCGGGCAGCGCACCGGGAAAGCCATCGACCAGCTGTCCATCCTTGACCAGCATCACGGTCGGTATGGAGCGGATCTGGAAGGCCGCCGCGAGCTGCTGTTCGGCGTCGACATCGACCTTGGCCAGCAGGAATGCGCCGTTGTAGTCGGCAGCGAGTTTTTCCAGGGTCGGCCCCAGCTGCTTGCACGGCCCGCACCAAGCGGCCCAGAAATCGACAAGAACCGGAACCTGTAGCGACCGTTTGAGCACGTCGGCTTCGAAGCTGGCCGTCGTGGCATCGAACACATGGTTGGGTTGCGCGGTTTCGCTCATGGGCAGCCGTATTCGAGGGAAAGGGGATCAGGCAAGCGGCTATCAGGGGCTTGCCGACCGTGACGCTAGCATTTCACCGTCGCAGGAAACGATGAAGGCACGCACGCTGCCGCTTTCAGCCGAAACGCAACTTCAGCCCGAGGATCGTCGCTGCGAGCAGGAGCGTAATCGTGTTCGCGGCGATCATCGGCCAGGAGCCAAGCACCAGTCCATATCCCAGCCAGCAGCCGATGCCCACGGTAAACGCCGCATACATCGGCAACGAAATGCTGCGAGCATCCCTGCTGCGGATCAGCTTGACCGCCTGCGGGACGAACGACAGGGTCGTGAGCGTTGCCGCGGCGTATCCAATCCATTCGCCGGTCATGGTGAGCACTTCGCGGTGTCACGCACCTGCACGCTTGCGTTCGCGCGCCGGTGGGTATGTCTCTGCGTCGGGGACACCTTCATGGCTGGCGATAGACCTGGCCGCCCTTCATCACGAAGTTCACCTGTTTCATCACCGCGATATCGCTCAGCGGATTGCCCGGTACCGCAACGATGTCGGCGAACTTTCCGACCTCGACGCTGCCGACGTTCCTGTCCATGCGCAGCAGCTTTGCCGCGTTGCGCGTTGCCGTCTGCAGAACGAACGATGCCGGCATCCCGGCCTGCACCATCAGTTCGAACTCGTGCGCATTGTCGCCATGTGGATAGACGCCGGCGTCGGTGCCGAATGCGATCTGCACGCCGGCACGGTAGGCCTTGCCCGCCGTGGCCATGATGCGCGGGCCGACCTGCAGGGCCTTGGCGGCGACCTGGGCGGGATAGAAGCCGGGTATTTTCGCCTTCGCACCGGCGTATTCGCCGGCAATGATCGTCGGCACAAGCCAGGTGCCGTGCTGTTTCATCAGCTTCATGTCGGCATCGTCCATGAAGGTCCCGTGCTCGATCGAGTCGACGCCGGCCAGCACCGCTCGACGGATCGCCTCGGCGCCGTGGGCGTGCGCGGCGACCGGATAGCCGTAGTCCTTTGCCGCCGCCACCAGTGCGTTCAATTCCGCCTGCGTTAGCTGGGCATTGTCGACACTGGCGCTTTCGTCCAGGACGCCGCCCGACGGCATGATCTTGATCAGGTCGACACCGTCCTTGTAGTGCTGGCGAACGGCTTTCCACGCGTCGTCGGGACTGTTGATGATGCCGTCATCGGGCCCGGGGTTGCCCATCAGATCGGCGCGGTAACCATCGCTGCCGTCTGCGTGGCCGCCGGTCGAGCCGATGGGCTTGCCAGCGGTCAGGATGCGGGGGCCTTCGACGAGTCCGGCGTTGACGGCATTGCGCAGGGCGATGCTCTCGTTGGCGTTGTCGCCAAGGTTGCGGACGGTCGTGAAGCCGGCTTCCAGCGTCCGTCGGGCGTACGCCGTCGCGCGGATCGCGTAATCCGCCGGATTGAGCCGGAACTGATCGGAATAGGTCGTCGCCGAGAACTGGTCGCTCAGATGCACATGGCTGTCGATCAGCCCCGGAAGGCACGTCGCCTGGCCCAGTTCGATCGACTGCGCGCCTGCGGGCGCCGCCATGCGGCCGGGCTGCACCGATTCGATCCGCTCGCCGCGGACCAGGATGCTGGTCTCGCCTGCAAGGGTGCCGGTCGCCGAGTCGAACAGATGACCGCAGTGCAGCACGCTGGCCGCTGGCAGCGTGCCCGTTTCGACGCCCTGTGCTACCGGGGCCAGGGTTGCAAGCACCGCAAGCGCGGGGAGTGCGAGGCGGCGCAGGGAAGTCGCTGGCGTGGGCATGGTCCGATTCGGCGGCTGGAGGTCAGCGGCGAGAATAGCGGCAACCGATGACTTCGTCTGCGTAAGGCGTTTGCCGCCCGGCGTGGCGGCTTATGGAGCGCTGCGGTAGGCTTCGCGGTCCTTACCGTTGCGTGGCGCTTGTGTCCATCGAACCCGTCGCTTACGACCCCGCCGCCGTCGAATCCGCTGCCCGCCGATTCTGGGAGGACAGCCGCGCGTTCGAGGTGCGGGAGGACGCATCGAAGCCGAAGTTCTACTGCCTGTCGATGCTGCCCTACCCATCGGGTGCGCTGCACATGGGGCACGTGCGCAACTACACCATCGGCGACGTCATCAGCCGCTATCAGCGCATGACTGGCAGGAACGTGCTGCAGCCGATGGGCTGGGACGCCTTCGGCCTGCCGGCCGAGAACGCCGCGATCAAGAACGCGACCGCGCCGGCGAAGTGGACGTACGCCAACATCGACCATATGCGCGCGCAGCTCAAGACGATGGGTTACGCCATCGACTGGAGCCGCGAGTTCGCCACCTGCCGGCCCGAGTATTACGTCCACGAGCAGCGCATGTTCGTGCGGCTGCTGAAGAAGGGCCTGGCGTACCGGAAAAATTCGGTCGTCAACTGGGATCCGGTCGACAACACCGTGCTGGCCAACGAGCAGGTCATCGACGGCCGCGGCTGGCGATCCGGTGCGCTGGTCGAGAAGCGCGAGATCCCGCAATGGTTCCTGCGCATCACCGATTATGCGCAGGAATTGCTGGATGGGCTCGACACGCTCGATGGCTGGCCGGATTCGGTCTAGACCATGCAGCGCAACTGGATCGGCCGCAGCGAGGGACTGGAGTTTGCGTTCGACATCGAAGGCAGCGCCGACACGTTGCGCGTGTTCACCACGCGTCCCGATACGCTGATGGGCGTGACCTTCCTGAGCATTGCGGCCGAGCATCCGCTCGCCGTACGTGCGGCCGAAGGCGACGCCGACCTGGCTGCGTTCATTGCGGAACTCAAGCACGGCGGCGTGTCGGAAGCCGAACTGGAAACACAGGTGAAGCGTGGCAGGGATACCGGTCTGCGTGCGCTGCATCCTGTCACCGGAGAAGCGTTGCCGATCTTCGTCGCCAACTTCGTGCTGATGAATTACGGCACCGGCGCGGTGATGGCCGTGCCCGGACACGACCAGCGCGACTGGGAGTTCGCACGCGCGTACCAGTTGCCGATCAGGATGGTCGTCGTGCCGGACAACGTCCGCGATGCGCTCGATGCGATCGGCCGGCATGGTGCCGAAAGCAGCGCAATGGGCAGCGCGTTGAGTGGAGGCGGCTCCATGGAGCTCTACGACACCAACGCGGCGGTGCAGGTCGTACGCGAGTTCGAGCATCGGGTCGCCGATGAGTCGGCCTATACCGAGCGCGGCGTGCTGGTGAATTCGGGCGAATTCGACGGGATGGATTACCAGCAGGCATTCGATGCGCTTGCTGCGCGCTTCGAAGCCCAGGGACGGGGCGTGCGCCGCGTGAACTTTCGTCTGCGCGATTGGGGCGTCAGCCGCCAGCGTTACTGGGGTTGCCCGATTCCAGTGATTTATTGCGGACAGTGCGGTGCGGTTCCCGTCCCTGAAGATCAGTTGCCGGTCGTGCTGCCGGAAGACGTGCAGCTGATGGGTACGGGATCACCGATCAAGGCGGACCCGCAATGGCGAGTGACCAGCTGCCCGCAATGCGGCGGTGCGGCCGAGCGCGAGACCGACACGTTCGATACCTTCATGGAATCGAGCTGGTATTACGCGCGTTATACATCGCCGGGGGCGGCCGACATGGTCGATGCGCGCGCCGATCATTGGCTTCCGGTCGACCAGTACATCGGCGGCATCGAGCACGCGATCCTGCACCTGCTGTATTTCCGGTTCTATCACAAGCTCCTTCGCGACGAAGGCCTCGTGCGCAGCGACGAACCAGCACGCAACCTGTTGACGCAGGGCATGGTGATCGCGGAAACGTTCTATCGCGAGGACGCCGGTGGGGCGAAGGAGTGGATCAATCCGGCCGACGTCGACATCCAGCGCGACGCACGCGGGCATGTGGTCGGCGCCCTGCTGAAGTCCGATGGCCAGCCGGTGCACATCGGTGGCGTTGAGAAGATGTCGAAGTCAAAGAACAACGGCGTCGATCCCCAGGCGATGGTCGACCGTTACGGCGCCGACACCGTGCGGCTGTTCTCGATGTTCGCCGCGCCGCCCGAGCAATCGCTGGAATGGAACGAAGCCGGCGTGGAAGGCATGTCTCGCTTCCTGCGCCGGTTCTGGCGCGAGGTCACGACACACGTTGGCCAGCCGGATCATCCGCCGGTCGACAAGGCCGCGTTGTCGCCTGCACAGGCGACGTTGCGGCGCCAGCTGCACGAAACGATTCGCAAGGTCGGTGACGATTACGGACGCCGGCACAGCTTTAACACCGCCATCGCCGCCCTGATGGAATTGCTGAATCACGTCTCGAAGTTCATCGACATGAGCGACCAGGGCCGGGCCGTCCGCCATGAAGCGCTTGAGACGATGGTGTTGTTGCTCAATCCGGTGACGCCGCACGTGAGTCATGCGCTCTGGCAGGCGCTGGGCCATGGCGAAACCCTGATCGAGGACGTGCCATTTCCGCAGCCGGATGCTTCGGCGCTGGTCCGCGACATGCTGACACTGGCCGTGCAGGTCAACGGCAGGCTGCGCGGCACCATCCAGGCTGCGCCGGATGCCGCCCGGACAGCCATCGAGGCCGCCGCACTGGCCGAACCGCACGTTGCGCGCTTCCTCGAAGGCCTCACGATCCGCAAGGTGATCGTCGTGCCCGGCAAGATCGTCAACATCGTTGCCGGGTGATGCGTCCGCGAACGTTGCTTGCCCGCCCGGCCGCCCTCAATCAGACTGCATCCATGACGACATATCCGATCTCTCGTTCGACCCTCGCGCGCGGATGGCTGTGGATCGTGCTCCTGCTGGGCCTGTCGGCTTGCGGCTTCCACCTGCGCAACGCGCTGGTGATCCCGCCGGACCTGGGACCGCTGCGCGTGGTTTCGCCCGACCCCTACAGCGCGTTGGCGAGGTCGCTGTCCGAAGCCCTGGATCGGGCCGGTGCGACCCCGGCGACCGCCGATGCCACCGCCAGTGTCGCGACCCTGCGCATCGTTTCGGAGCGTTGGGCGAGCACGCCGCTCTCGGTCGACCAGGCTGGTCGTGCGCAGGAGTACACACTGCGTTATGCGGTGATCTTCCGCCTCAACCGCGCCGACGGCAGCGACTTTGTGCCGCAGCAGGCGGTGGAACTGTCCCGGGACTACATCTCGGTGCCGACCAATTCGTCAGGCACGGAGGGCGAGCGCGAAATCCTCGCGCGCGAGTTGCGGCGGGAAATGGTCGCCTCGATCCTGCGTCGCATCGACGCCGCCTCGCGCGAGCCCACCAGCGTGACGGCGCCACCGACCACGCCCTGAGCGCGCGTCGGCAGCAACCCGATGGAACTCAAGGTGGATCGGCTGGCGGCACATCTTGCTGCCGAACCCTTGCCACCAGCCTGCCTGATTGCCGGCCCGGAAGCCCTGCTGGTGCTGGAAGCCGGCGACGCGGTTCGCGCCGCCGCGCGCACGCAAGGCATCGCCGAGCGCGAAGTGTTCGAAGCCGAGGGTCATCAGCGCGAACCCGACTGGGACGCGCTGGAGTCGAGCTTCAGGGCGCCCAGTCTATTTTCGACGCGACGACTGCTTGAGCTGCGTCTGCCCACGGGAAGGCCCGGGCTCGAAGGCGCCAAGGTCATCAGTGAGTTCTGTGCCGACCCGCCCGATGATGTCCGCCTGATGGTCGTCTGCGGCGACTGGAGCATGAAACACGCGGGCAAGTGGAGCCAGGCGATCGGCCGCGTCGGTTTCACAGTGACGGCGTGGGCCGTCAAACCACACGAGCTGGTGGGCTGGATCGAACGGCGGCTGCGCAGCAGGGGCGTGGCCGCATCCGGCGATGCCGTGCAGCGGCTGGCCGATCGTGTGGAAGGCAACCTGCTGGCCGCGGCACAGGAGATCGAGAAGCTGGCGCTGCTCAGCCATGACGGCGTCCTGGACGGCGATCGCATGGACGCACTGGTTGCAGACGCCGCACGCTTCGATGTCTTTCGCCTCGTCGATGCGGCCATGAACGGCCAGGCAGCCCAGGTGTCGCGAATGCTTGCCGGATTGCGCGCCGAGGGCGAGGTCGTGCCGGCCCTGCTGGGAATGGTCGTCAAGGAATTGCAGCGCGCCGCCGCCATCGCCCGCGTGCACGAGCGCGGTGGCAATCTGGCGGCGGAGTTCAGGGCACACCAGGTCTGGGAATCGCGGCAGGCGGCCTACCGGCGCGCTCTGCCGCGCCATCCGGCATCGCGCTGGGAACAGTTCGTGGCGCAGGCCGCGCGCGTCGACCAGATCGCAAAAGGAAGAGCGCCTGGCGACGCCTGGGCCACGCTCGAGCGGCTGCTGCTCGCCGTGGCCGATGCGCATGCGCGGACGCTGCTGGCCTCGTGAACCGGCTTGATCCGATGAACGATGTGCACGCGTTGCAGGTGTTCTACGGCGGCACCTTCGATCCCATACATAACGGACACCTGGCGATCGCGTGTGCCGCCCGTGATGCCCTGGATTGCGACATACAGTTCATTCCCGCGGCCGATCCGCCGCATCGACCACCGCCGGGTGCCGCCGCGACAGACCGTGCGGAGATGGTGCGTCTGGCGATTGCCGGTCTGCAGGGGCTGACGCTCGACCTGCGGGAGCTGGAGCGTGGTGGCCGTTCCTGGAGCATCGATACGTTGCGCAGCCTGCGCGCGCAACTGGGACCCCAGGCGTCGATTGCCTGGCTGGTCGGCGCGGACAGCCTGCGCGACCTCCCGACGTGGAAGGACTGGCAGGATCTGTTCGAACTCACCCATTTCATCGTGGCCGAGCGCGAAGGTCATCCGCTCGATGGCGAATTGGGAACGTCGCTGCAACGGTTCCTCGATGGACGCTGGTCGATCGATCCGGCGTCGCTGCGCGCGTCGCCGGCAGGCCGGGTACTGCGGCTGCACCAGCCGCTGCAATGGCACTCGGCGACGGAGTTGCGCAGACGTATCGCCGGCCGCCTGCCTTGGCGTGAACTGGTGCCGCCAGCGGTCGCCGACTTCATCGCCCGGAGGGGGCTGTACGGCGCGCCGGCCGATGCCGTCATCGGGCCGTGACCGGGCGGTCCGCTATAATTTGCCCACCTCAATTTGACAGCATCCTGCTGCGAGCCCTTTCCTTGACAGCCCAAGCCCAGGTCATCAAGACCCGTCTGCCCAACCCCGTTCCCCCTGTCGACGTGCTGTTGCAGACGGTCCTTGAAGCGGTTGCCGAGCTCAAGGCCCGCGATGTGGTCGAAATCGATGTCCGCGGCAAGAGCAGCGTCACCGACTTCATGGTCGTCGCTTCGGGAACATCCACCCGCCACGTCAAGTCCATCGCCGACGAGGTCGTGCGCTTCGCCAAGAAGCTCGACGTGCAGCCACTCGGTGTCGAGGGCGAACGCGAAGCCGAATGGGTACTCGTCGACCTTGGCGATGTCGTTGTCCACGTCATGCTGCCGCGGGTTCGCGAGTTCTATGCCCTGGAACGGTTGTGGACGGTGGGCGACCAACCGCCGGACGACGAGCATGTCGTCCACGCGTTGGAGCAAGGGCTGTAAAAGCCCGGCTGATCGCCGTGGGCGAGCGCGCCCCGGCGTGGGTTGCCGACGGATTCGGCGAATACCAGAAACGCCTGTCGCACTGGCTCCCGTTGGAGCTGGTTGAAATCGAACCGGGCACGCGCGGAAAAGGTCGCGATCCCGTACGCGCCATGACCGACGAAGGCGGCCGCGTGTTGTCGGCATTTCCCCGCAACACGCACGTCATCGTGCTCGACGTGGCGGGCAAATCATGGACGTCGGAGCAGCTTGCGCAACGGCTCGAGCACTGGCGCGGGCTCGGTCGCGATCTGGCGTTCCTCATCGGTGGCCCGGAGGGTCACGGGCCGGACGTCGTAGCGCGCGGCGACGAGGCGTGGTCGCTCGGTCCATTGACCTTGCCCCACATGCTGGTGCGACTGCTTGTCGCTGAACAGCTGTACCGCGCGGCGTCGCTCCTCGCCAACCATCCGTACCATCGCGCGTGACGCCATTGCGCGCGGCGGCGCGTCGGGGTTGCAGAAGTAGGCGGCTGCGGTACCGGCGCTCTGGCGAACAGCCCTATCGCGCAGCGTCGCTCCTCGCCAATCATCCTTGCCACGGCGCCCGATAGTCAGGGACGCGCGGGCATCACCCGCGCGCCCGTACTGCGATCAACCGTTGAGGTTGAAAGCGATCGGCACCAGACCAATCGCCTGGACGGGACGCCCGTCCTTCATCGCCGGGCGGAAGCGCCAATGCTGCAGCACCTGCTTGCGCGCCGCGATATCCAGTCGCCGGTCGCCGCTGCTGTTCTGGATGTCCACCTGCAGCGGTCGCCCGTCGACATCGACCAATATCCGCAGCATGACCGTGCCCTGGACGCCTTCGCGCAGCGCATCGCGCGGGTAGTCCGGCCTGGTCGCCACGTCGTATTCAAGGCGAACGCTGGAGACCGGTCCCGTTTGCGGTTTTTCCTGCATCGTTTCGCCGATATCCTTCGTTGCGACTGGCGGAG
>JAQGOI010000200.1 GCA_028293685.1 Lysobacteraceae bacterium
TGCGCAAGCCACGTACGCGTCGCTGGGGATGCAGGATGCCGGTTACCGGATCTTCGAATCGCTGCTGGTGTAAGCATTGACGCGAACCCCCGCGGTCTATAGCTCGTGCAGGTTGTCGGCGGGACAGTGCACGAACAGGACCGGAACCGCATGCGCATCCAGCAACGCCGCGAACTGGCGTTGACGCGCTTCGAACTGCATGAGGCTGCGCGTCACCCGATCCGCATCGGCGTCGGCAGCGATGCCCTGGCGCGCGTGCCACGCCGTCGGCGACAACAACGCGATGCGGACCTCGCAGTTGGCGAAATGCAGCGGTGGTTCCGGCGGCGTGTCCAGCCATTCCTCGCTGCCAGGTGCCAGCAGCGCGGCCTCGATCACCGGCCACAACGGGGCCAGCCCAGCGTGCTCGTACTGCAGCGCGGTCATCGCGAGCAGGTCGTGCAGCGTCAGGTAGCGCGCATGTTCGACGTGCAGGCCGAACGCATCCTGCGCAGCGAGCGCCGTCGACGCACCGGCCATGCCGCGTTCCAGCAGGTCGCGCTCGAAGCGGTCGCCCACGGCGCGCACCTGCTGGTCATCGCCCTGCAGCACAAAGGGCAGCAATCGCAATGGCCCGCCGACATGCTCCGGCGAGGGCGTCAATGCATCAGGCATGCGGCCATCGTGCATGCCGAACGCGATCACGCGGCCGCTGGCCGAGCCGGCGCCGGGGGCAGCGGCGGCCAGGCGGGCCAGCGCGGCGTGCAGCGGCCAGCCCGGTCGCAACAGTTCGACGGTGTCGAAATGGGCGCCGCACACGGCCAGTTGCAGTTCCGCCGCGGCGGGCTCGAAGCCGGCGAGATCGGCGGCAAGCAGCGTCGCCAGTGCACCGGCGTCTTGCTGCGACACGGCGAGCGAAGCTGGATCGCTGCCAGATGCAAGCTCCAGTGCCAACGCGCCGAACACGCGCGACGTTCTCATCCCCGTGGGGCCGAAGCGTTCGCGTCCTTCTGACAGCTTCGGCTGCTCCATGCATCGCCCGTGATTGGCCCCGCAGGACGCCGGGCGTAGACTTTCACCATTATGCCCGTCGCATTCGACGGGCTCGCGCCCGAGGTTGTCCACGATGCTGCTAGGCCGTCCCGTCGCCGTGCTCGGCGGTGTCCGTATCCCCTTCTGTCGCCAGAACACCGCATACGCCGATGTCGGCAATCTCGGCATGTCGGTGCGCACGCTGGGCGCGCTGGTCGAGAGGTTCGGGTTGCACGGGCAGCAGCTGGGCGAGGTCGCCATGGGCGCGGTGATCAAGCACAGCAGCGACTGGAACCTGGGGCGCGAGGCAACGCTGTCGTCGGGGCTGTCGCCGCTGACGCCCGGCATCACCCTGCAGCGCGCCTGCGGGACGTCGCTGGACTCGATCATCACCATCGGCAACAAGATCGCGACCGGCCAGATCGACGCCGGGATCGGTGGCGGCTCGGATACGACGTCCGACGTGCCGATCGTCTACGGGCAGGCGTTGCGTCGGCGCCTGCTGCAGGCGGCGCGGGTGAAATCCACCAAGGAGAAGATCGCCGCCTTCAAGGGCTTTCATCCGCGCGAACTGAAGCCGGAGTTCCCCGGCGTGATGGAGCCGCGCACCGGCAAGTCGATGGGCGAGCACTGCGAGGACATGGCACGGCACTGGTCGATCGCGCGCGATTCGCAGGACGAATGGGCCGCCGCGTCGCACCACCGTCTTGCATCCGCTTACGAGCGCGGTTTTTTCGATGACTTGGTCGTGAGTTTTCGCGGCGTCGCGCGCGACAACGTGCTGCGCGCGGACACCTCGATCGAAAAACTGGCGACGCTCAAGCCCGCCTTCGACAGGACATCGGGCAACGGCACGCTGACCGCAGGCAATTCCACGCCGCTGACCGATGGCGCGGCGGCCTGTTTGTTGTCCAGCGACGAATGGGCCAGCGCGCATGGCCACGAAGTGTTGTGCCATATCCGTGATGCGCAGGTCGCCGCGGTCGACTTCGTCCATGGCGAAGGCCTGCTGATGGCGCCGACGATTGCCGTGCCCGAGATGCTCCGGCGCAACGGCCTGACGCTGCAGGATTTCGACGTCTACGAAATCCATGAAGCCTTTGCCGCGCAGGTGCTGTGCACGTTGCGCGCGTGGGAAAGCGAGGAGTATTGCCGCACCCGCCTTGCGCTCGACGCACCGCTGGGACGCATCGATCCCGCACGGATCAATCCCAATGGCTCGTCGCTCGCGACCGGCCACCCATTCGCCGCGACCGGAGCACGCATCGTCGCCACCGCGGCGAAGGAACTGGCGCAGCGCGGTGGCGGGCGCTGCCTGGTGTCGATCTGTACGGCGGGTGGAATGGGAGTTGTGGCGATTCTCGAGCGTTGATTTTTTATTTGCTGACGCGGCGCTGACACCATCCCTTCACTCGTCATCCCGCGACAGCGGGTCCAGTGACCTTTCTTGGTGTGCATTTGCCTGCGGCGGCGTTAAACGCTTTCGCCGTAGGCGAGTTACTTTTCTTTGCGGGGCCAAAGAAAAGTAACCAAAAGAAAGGCCCTTCCTTGGACAGGGCTCACTCGGTGCTTGAGTAGCTCGACCATTTTCAGACTCGCCATCCATGGCTCGGCTGAAAACGGCGCACATCCATGTGCGCCGCCCTACGGGTCGTCATACGGTAGCGAGCGTCGGTCATCTCCAGAGGCAACAACAAGGCAACCCTGCCTCGCCGCCGTTGCTTGGCCGCTAAAGATGCGCAGCAGCCATCCGTTCCGCAGACCCGGAGGGCGGCGCACAGGACGTGCGCCGTTTTCCGACCGAGCCATGGATGGCGAGTCGGAAAATCACGACTGCTTACGCAATTTAAAGTGAGCTCTGTAATGGGAAAGCTGCTTTCTTTTGGTTACTTTTCTTTGCAGCTCTCAAAGAAAAGTAACTCGCCTACGGCGAAAGCGTTTAAATCGAAGCAACAAAAATGCACGGTGCCC
>JAQGOI010000214.1 GCA_028293685.1 Lysobacteraceae bacterium
GGCCCGTGCGCTGGTAATCCGACCAGCCGCTGCCGATCAGGTAACCGCGCGCAATCGCCTCCACCGGCACCGGCTTGAGTTTCCGGGTGACCACCGCGCGCTTCGCATAGAGGCGTGCATCGACGCCACCGGGCAGCACGCTGGCGACGTCGACGCCGGTGAGATGGTTGGGCACAAGATGCGCGGTGCGAGCGAACCAGAAATTGCTGATCTGGCACAGCATCTCGCCCTTGCCGGGAATGGCATCGGGCAGGACGACATCGAATGCGCTCAAGCGGTCGGTGGCCACGATCAGCAGCAGTGGATCGGCGACCTGCCCGCCGCCGGCGCCGGTCGGCAGATCGAAGACATCGCGCACCTTTCCGCGATGCCGCAGTGCCAATCCCGGCAGATCGGAAGCGAGCAGGTAGGGACGCTGGGGAGAATCGATCGTCACGTGCGGCCAGGCAGTCGTGCCAAAGGCCGGGTAGTGTACGGGCAGTACAACGGCGCGCGCACCGGCCTGCCTGTAAACTCCCAGTGTGAATGGCGATGGCAGCACGCAGCGCTGGTACGGCAAGGTCATTGGTCTGGTCGTGGGATTCGTGCTGTTGCGGGTCGACCCGCTGCTGGGGGCGCTGATCGGGCTGCTGCTCGGGCAGGCCGTGGATGCCGGATGGTTGTCCACGCATCGCGACGCGTACCGCGTGCTGGGAGTCGACCGCGATGCCAGCGACAGCGACATCGACCTGGCCAGGCGACGCCTGATCGGCCAGCATCATCCGGATCGGGCGGCGGGCGACGTTTCAAGGCGCAAGGCCGAGCGCAGGACGCGCGAAATCAATGCCGCTTACGAACAGATCCGCAAGCAGCGTCGAAGACACCCCTGATCTCCTGCCACCGACCGGGCCACCCATGCAAGCCACCGTCATTGCTCCCTCGATTCTCTCCGCCGATTTTGCCCGCCTGGGTGAGGAAGTCGACACCGTGCTGGCTGCTGGCGCGGACTGGGTGCACTTCGATGTGATGGACAATCACTACGTGCCCAACCTCACCATCGGGCCACTGGTGTGCGAGGCCTTACGCAAGCACGGTGTCACCGCACCGATCGACGTGCACCTGATGGTCGAGCCGGTGGATCGGCTGATTCCGGATTTCGCGAAAGCCGGCGCAACCGACATCAGTTTCCACCCCGAAGCGAGCCGGCATGTCCACCGCACGATCCAGCTGATCAAGTCGCTGGGATGCCGTGCTGGCCTGGTATTGAATCCGGCGACACCGGTCGACATCCTCGACTGGGTGCTGCCCGAACTGGACATGGTGCTGATCATGTCGGTCAATCCCGGATTCGGCGGCCAGTCGTTCATTCCATCGGCGCTGGACAAACTGCGGCGCGTGCGCGACATGATCGATCGCATCCAGGGCGATCGAAACGAAAGGCCCATCCGGCTGGAGATCGATGGCGGCGTCAAGCCCGACAACATCGCCGCCATTGCGGCGGCGGGCGCGGACACCTTCGTCGCCGGGTCGGCCATCTTCGGCCACCCCGATTACGCACAGGTCATTGCACAGATGAAGGCCGCGGTTCGTTCGGTGCGTGGTTGAAACACAAACGCTGTCGAGCTCAAAAAAAGACCGGTGCCAAATGGCACCGGTCCGGGGGTTTGGAGGCGTCCCTGCCTCCGCGTTTCGTCCCTGCTATGACGTTCGATTATCAGCATGCGCGGTGACAGCAATGTGACCGCTGCACGCTTTTTCGTACAGCAATGCGCACGTTGCGTGAAGCCGTCGAGGCAGGACCGGCGCGCATCCGTTGCAGCTCGACAGAAGACGACAGGAGAGGTTGCTTGACGACGCCGGAAAACCCGCAGCAACAGTTCCACGCGCACGCCGCTGAAGGACACACCCGCATCCCGGTCGTGCGCGAGGTGCTGTCGGACCTGGACACGCCACTGTCGGTGTACCTCAAGCTCGCCGACGGTCCGCATACCTACCTGTTCGAATCGGTCGAAGGCGGCGAGCGCTTTGGCCGCTACTCGATCATCGGGCTGCCGGCGCGGCGCGTGTATGCCTTCGCCGGCAACATGCTGTACGTCACCGAGCATGGTGAGCTGATCGAGGCCCGCGAGATCGCCGATCCGTTCGCCGAAGTCGAGCGGCTGCGCGCCGGACACTCGGTGCCCAGGCTGAAAGACCTGCCGGGTTTCACCGGTGGCCTGGTGGGCTGGTTCGGTTTCGAATGCATCCAGTACATCGAGCCACGCCTGGCTGGCGCGCAGGCTGACGGCACGTTGAAGCCCGATGAGCTCGGCACGCCCGACATCCTGCTGATGCTCAGCGAAGAGCTTGCGGTGTTCGACAACCTCAAGGGCCGGCTGTACCTGATCGTGCACGCCGATCCACGCGAGCCGCAGGCCTGGGCGCGCGCCAATCGCCGGCTGGATGAACTCACGCACCGCCTTCGCCACGGCGGTGCCGGTTATCCCGAAACCCTGGTGCCGGCAGCGCTGGACGAAAGCCATTTCGTCTCCGGTTTCACGCGCGATGGCTTCATCGCCGCCGTCGAAAAGTCCAAGGAGTACATCGTCGCCGGCGACATCTTCCAGGTCGTGCTGTCGCAACGACTCAGCGTTCCCTTCAATGCGCGTCCGGTGGACGTGTACCGTGCGTTGCGTGCGCTGAATCCGTCGCCCTACATGTACTTCCTCGATGTCGGCGACATGCAGGTCGTCGGGTCGTCACCGGAAATCCTCGTCCGGCTGCAACACAATGAGAACGGTCAGGGCATCGTCACCGTGCGCCCGCTTGCCGGCACGCGTCCGCGCGGCAGGACGCCGGAAGAGGACGTGGCGCTGGAAGCCGAGTTGCTCGCCGATCCCAAGGAGCGCGCCGAGCATCTGATGCTGATCGACCTCGGGCGCAATGATGTTGGCCGTGTCAGCGAAGCGGGCACGGTGCAGGTCGGCGAGCAGTTCGTGATCGAACGCTACAGCCACGTGATGCACATCGTCAGCGAAGTCACCGGCACGCTGAAGCCGGGCCTGAGTTACGCCGATGTGCTGCGGGCAACCTTCCCGGCGGGCACGGTCAGCGGAGCGCCGAAAATCCGCGCGCTGGAAGTCATTCGCGAACTGGAACCCATCAAACGCAATGTCTACGCCGGGAGCATCGGCTACATCGGCTGGCACGGCGACGCGGACACCGCGATAGCGATCCGCACGGCGGTCATCCAGGACGGCAAGCTTCATGTGCAGGCCGGCGCCGGCATCGTCCATGACTCCGATCCCGCCAGGGAATGGGACGAGACGATGAACAAAGGCCGTGCGCTGTTTCGCGCGGTCGCCGAAGCGGCGCGCGGCCTGTAGTGCATCCGCCGGGGCGAACAAACAGGCGCGCTCACGCAACGTAAATAAACCTGAGTGCACGGTGGGTCCACGGCGCGCAAACCAGCCGCCGACCCAACCTGGAGTGCACATGGCCATTCGTACAATACTGCTCGGCATTGGACTGGCGCTCGTCGCCGGTTCGGCATTTGCGCTACCGCCGCCACCACCGCTGCCGCCACCGCCGCCGTCGCCATCGGCCGTGGCGCACGACATCCGCTCAGGCGTGGACAACCTGGTCCACCCGCGGCGGTGGCATCGCCATCGCGCCTGTTATCGCCACAACCGCCACGGGCGATGCGTGAGGCGCATGCCCCGCTGACAACGATGCGGCCATGCGTCCCAGGGGACGCATGGCTTTGTCCGTGATCAGGAGCTCTGCCACCCGTGCATTACGCGTTTGTCATGCGGCCGCCAGCTCCGGGACACGATGGAAGCGCAATCCTGCAAGTCGTGATGGAACTTCTCCATCCACGCCACTGAAGGATTGCCCTCATGAAACTGACCCGCATCGTTCTCGCTCTTGGCCTGGCCCTCGGCATGTCCTCGGCATTCGCCGCCAAGCCCGCGACCACCAAGGCAAGCCCGGCCGCAGCCGCTTCCCCGGTCGCCGCTGCAGCGACCTCCAAGCCCAAGGCGACGCCTGCCCCGAAGGCGGCACCGGCTGCGTTGGCCGCCACAACCAAATCCGTTGCCAGGAAAGCCAAGCCCGGCAAGCGCCTTGCCACAAAGGCAACGGCAACCAAGTCGGCTGCCAAAAAAGCCGCTTGAGGTTTGCCTGACCTCACCGGCGCTGCTGCATTACAAAAGATTAATTCGACAGCCATCGGCCGAGGGACTTGGGCCGACCACCCTGTCGAGGGCTGGGCATACCCGGCCTGCTACATCCTTCCATTTGTCGACAAAGGAATAACCACATGAAGCTTTCCCAGATCGCGCTGTCCCTGGGCCTGGCCCTGGGCGCCACCGTCGCTTTCGCGGCTCCGCAGGCCACCCCTGCCACCCCGGCAGCGTCGACGGACACGACCACCACCACGACGACAACGACCAAGGCGGTCCATCATCGACATCTCCGCAAGCATCGCGCACACAAGCACCACAAGGCGGTCGTGAAGAATGATCATGACGCCGACGACGCGACCAAGGCCGACGCCGCGACGCCGCCCAAGCCCTGAGCCCAGCCGTAGCGATCCGTCTGTCGCATCAGGACAGGTGATGCCCCGTCGGCGATGAGCCGGCGGGGTATTCTTTTTTTTAGGCACCGGACACACCCATGCG
>JAQGOI010000236.1 GCA_028293685.1 Lysobacteraceae bacterium
AGCACGTGCTCCTTGGTCTGCGGCATCGGACCATCGGTCGCCGCCACCACCAGGATCGCGCCGTCCATCTGCGCCGCTCCGGTGATCATGTTCTTGATGTAGTCGGCGTGCCCCGGGCAGTCCACGTGCGCATAGTGACGGTTCGCCGTCTCGTACTCCACGTGCGCGGTCGAGATCGTGATGCCGCGCGCCTTCTCTTCCGGCGCCGCGTCGATCTGGTCGTAGGCCTTGAACTCGCCACCAAAACGCTCGGCACCAATCTTCGTCAGCGCCGCCGTCAGCGTCGTCTTGCCGTGATCCACGTGACCAATCGTACCCACGTTCACGTGGGGCTTGGTGCGCTCGAATTTACCCTTTGCCATGTTGAACTCCGAGATTTGGGATTTTGGATTCGGGATTCGCAAGAGCGGGATTCGCGCGGCCCCAAGCCCTGCGAATCCCGAATTTCCAATGCCGAATCCCGGCTCTAATCAATTCTTCTTGATGACGGATTCGGCGATGTTGGTCGGCGCTTCCGCGTAGTGGTCGAATTCCATCGTGAACGTGGCACGGCCCTGCGACATCGAGCGCAGGCTGGTCGCATAGCCGAACATCTCCCCCAGCGGCAGCATCGCGTTGATGGTCTTGCCCGACGGGGTGTCGTCCTGGCCCTGCAGGATGCCGCGACGACGGCTGACGTCGCCCATCACGTCACCCAGATAGTCCTCTGGCGTGACGATCTCGACCTTCATGATCGGTTCGAGCAGGACCGGATTGGCGCGATGGAAGCCTTCCTTGAAGCCCATCGAGCCGGCGATCTTGAACGCCATTTCCGACGAGTCGACTTCGTGGTACGAGCCGTCGACCAGCTTCACCTTGACGTCGACGATCGGGTAGCCAGCCATCAGTCCGTTGGCGACGGCTTCCTGGATGCCCTTGTCCACGGCCGGAATGTATTCCTTCGGCACGGTACCGCCGACGATCGCATTCTCGAACGTGTAACCCTTGCCGCGTTCCTGGGGCTCGATCTCCAGCCAGACATGGCCGAACTGGCCCTTGCCACCGGACTGACGCACGAACTTGCCTTCAGCCTTGACGGCCTTGCGGATGGTTTCGCGATAGGCGACCTGCGGCTTGCCGACGTTGGCTTCGACGTTGAACTCGCGCTTCATTCGGTCGACCAGGATGTCCAGGTGCAACTCGCCCATGCCGGCGATGATCGTCTGGCCGGATTCCTCGTCGGTGCGCACGCGGAACGAAGGATCTTCCTGCGCGAGGCGACCGAGCGCGACGCCCATCTTTTCCTGGTCGGACTTGGTCTTGGGTTCGACCGCCATCGAGATGACGGGCTCCGGGAAAATCATGCGCTCGAGCGTGATGATGTGGTCCTGCGCGCACAGCGTGTCACCGGTGGTGACATCCTTCAGGCCGACCGCGGCGGCGATGTCGCCCGCCCAGACTTCCTTGATCTCATCGCGGTTGTTGGCGTGCATCTGCAGGATGCGGCCGACGCGCTCCTTCCTGGACTTGATCGGGTTGTACACGGCATCGCCCGACTTCAGCGTGCCCGAATAGACACGGAAGAACGTCAGCGAGCCCACGAACGGGTCGGTCATGATCTTGAAGGCGAGCGCCGAGAAGGGCTCGGAATCGAGCGCCTTGCGGCTGTCGACCTTCTCGTCGTCGTCGATGCCGGTGACCGGCGGACGATCGGCTGGCGACGGCAGCAGCTGGATCACGGCGTCGAGCATCGCCTGGACGCCCTTGTTCTTGAAGGCAGTGCCGCACAGCACGGGGATGACTTCCACGCGCAGGGTGCGCTCGCGGATGCCGGCGAGGATCTCGGCCTCCGACAGATCACCTTCGTTGAGGTACTTGTCCATCAGCTCTTCGGACGCTTCGGCTGCGGCTTCCACCATGAACAGGCGCGCTTCAGTGCACGTGTCGAGCAGGTTCGCCGGAATCTCGCGATATTCGAAATTGGTGCCCTGCGCGGCAACGTCCCAGTGGATTGCCTTCATCTTGACCAGGTCGACCACGCCTTCGAAGCCCTCTTCGGCACCGATCGGCACCTGCATCGGCACGGCGTACGCGCCCAGGCGCGACTTCAGCTGCTCGACGACCTTGAAGAAGTCGGCGCCGGTGCGGTCCATCTTGTTGACGAACGCCAAGCGCGGCACGGAATACTTGTTGGCCTGCCGCCAGACGGTTTCGGACTGAGGCTGCACACCGCCCACCGCGCACAGCACGAACACGGCGCCGTCGAGCACGCGCAGGGAACGTTCGACTTCGATGGTGAAGTCCACGTGCCCAGGGGTGTCGATGATGTTGAAACGGTGCTGCTGCAAGGACTTGTCCATCCCGCTCCAGAACGCCGTGGTGGCCGCCGAAGTGATGGTGATGCCACGCTCCTGCTCCTGCTCCATCCAGTCCATCGTCGCCGCACCTTCGTGCACTTCGCCGATCTTGTGGTTGACGCCGGTGTAAAAGAGGATGCGCTCAGTCGTCGTCGTCTTGCCGGCGTCAATGTGCGCCATGATGCCGAAATTGCGGTAACGCTCGATGGGAGTGGTGCGAGCCACGGCTTTCTCTCGTATGTTCGTTGCGACGGACTGATGTCCGGATGGCCGAACGCCGCCTGATGGCGGCTTCCGGTTGCGTGCGTCGAAGTGGCTGCCTTGGCAGGTTTCGATGCGGGCGGCGCGCTGCGCGGCCGCAAAGGCTCCGTCGCCGGAGCCTGGTTCAACTGACGCCAATCACCAGCGGTAGTGCGCGAATGCCTTGTTGGCTTCCGCCATGCGGTGGGTTTCTTCCCGCTTCTTGATCGCGCCACCGCGGTTTTCGGACGCGTCGATCAACTCACCGGCCAGCTTCTTGGGCATGGTGTTCTCACCACGCTTGCGCGCCGAATCGATCAGCCAGCGCATCGCCAGCGCCATGCGGCGCGACTGGCGAACCTCGACCGGCACTTGGTAGGTGGCACCGCCGACACGACGCGACTTGACCTCGACCGACGGCGAAATGTTGCCAAGCGCCTTCTCCACAACGTCGAGCGCGTTCGGGCTCTTCTCGCCGATCACGTCCATGGCGCCGTAGACGATCTTCTCGGCAACGGACTTCTTGCCGCTGTACATGACCATGTTGATGAAGCGGGCGATGGTCTCGCTGCCGTGCTTCGGATCAGGCAGGACGGTGCGTTGTGGGGTGGAACCTTTACGCGACATGTTCGTTATCCAGTCTTTGTAGGGTGGGCCACGGCCCACCGTTTTTGCAGCGGCGGGCTCGAGCCCGCCCTACGGTGTGTGAACCAACGCTCTCAGGCCTTCTTCGGACGCTTGGCGCCGTACTTCGAGCGCGACTGACGTCGCTTGGCAACGCCGGCGGCATCGAGCGCGCCACGAACGGTGTGGTAACGCACGCCTGGCAGGTCTTTCACGCGGCCGCCGCGGATCAGCACGACCGAGTGCTCCTGCAGGTTGTGTCCTTCGCCGCCGATGTACGAGATGACCTCGTAACCGTTGGTCAGGCGAACCTTCGCGACCTTGCGCAACGCAGAGTTCGGCTTCTTCGGGGTGGTGGTGTAGACACGCGTGCAGACGCCGCGACGCTGCGGGCAATTCGCCAGTGCGGGCGACGTGCTCTTGTAGGTCTCGGGGTTGCGCGGCTTGCGCACCAGCTGGTTGATCGTCGCCATCTTTGCTCGGGACTCTTTGAGGTGGAAACGGCGGATGCCGGTTCGTGATCTGGATTTTGAAGGCCAGCAGGCGATGGAGGCGGCCCACTTAGCAGAAAAGTATAGCCCGCGCCGGACGCGAGCGTCAACGCGATGTGAGTCGGAAAGCACAGGCCGAAGCCCTGTTTCCCGATGGTCCCGCCCTGCCCTGGGCCGAAAACGAGGCACGTCCTGCGCCTCCTTTCGTGGTCTGGGACGGCCCGGAGGCCGTCATGTGCTCTACTTCCGGAGCCGGGCCGCAGAGCCTCAGCCCATCGTCTCACTCTCGCCGGCGTCGACTTCGGCCGCCTCGACTTCCGCGGCACCCGAACCGGTCAACGCTTCCATCTCCGACTCGGTCAGACCCGACGCGTTGCGGCGGCGTGCCGTGTGGTACGCCAAGCCGGTACCGGCCGGGATCAGGCGACCGACGATCACGTTCTCCTTCAGGCCGCGCAGCCCATCGCGGGTGCCGCGAACGGCAGCCTCGGTCAGCACGCGCGTGGTTTCCTGGAAGGACGCCGCCGAGATGAACGACTCGGTCGCCAGCGATGCCTTGGTGATGCCCAGCAGCACTGGATCGAACTTCGCCGGCAGCTCGTTGCGCACCGCCAGCTTCGCGTTCTCCTCGATCACGCGCTGGCGCTCGGCCTGTTCACCGTGCAGGAACTTGCTGTTGCCCTGGTCGGTGATCTCGACCTTGCGCAGCATCTGGCGAATGATCACCTCGATGTGCTTGTCGTTGATCTTGACGCCCTGCAGGCGGTAGACGTCCTGGATTTCCTTGACCAGATACGCGGCCAGCGGCTCCACACCGAGCAGGCGCAGGATGTCCTGCGGACTCGGCTCGCCGTCGACCACGGTCTCGCCCTTCTCCACGTGCTCGCCTTCGAACACGATGATCTGGCGGTACTTGGGGATCAGCTCTTCGTGATCGTTGCCGTCGACGTCCTTGATGATCAGGCGCTGCTAGCCCTTGGTGTCCTTGCCGAACGAGACGATGCCTGAAACCTCGGCCAGTACGGCCGGATCCTTGGGCTTGCGCGCCTCGAACAGATCGGCCACGCGCGGCAGACCACCGGTGATATCGCGGGTCTTCGACGCTTCCTGCGGGATCTTGGCGACCACGTCACCGATGCCGACCTGCGCGCCGTCCTGCAGGTTGACGATCGAGCGCGGCGGCAGCAGGTACTGCGCCGGCAGATCGGTGCCGGGGATGTTCAGGTCCTTGCCGTCCTTGTCGATGATGCGCACGATCGGACGCAGGTCCTTGCCCATCGAGCCGCGACGCTTCGGATCGGTGATCTCGCGTGAGGCGAGGCCGGTCAGTTCGTCGGTCTTTTCCATCACGGTGATGCCGTCGAGGAAATCGACAAATCGCATGAAGCCCGCGACTTCCGACACGATCGGGTGGTTATGCGGATCCCAGGAGGCCACGGTCTGTCCGGCTTTGATCGCCGCGCCGTCCTTGACCATGATCATCGCGCCGTACGGCAGCTTGTAACGCTCGCGCTCGCGGCCATGGCCGTCGAGCACCGACAGTTCGCCCGAGCGCGACACCGCGACCAGATGGCCGTTGGCGTGCGAGACGTGCTTGAGGTTGTTGAACTTCACCGAGCCGGTCGTCTTGACCGTCACGTTGTCGATCGCCGCCGCTCGCGACGCCGCGCCACCGATGTGGAATGTCCGCATCGTCAGCTGCGTGCCGGGCTCGCCGATCGACTGCGCGGCGACCACGCCGACAGCCTCACCGTGATTGACGGTGTGGCCACGACCCAGGTCGCGGCCGTAGCAATGCGCGCACACACCGAACGACGATGCGCAGGTGATGGTGGAACGCACCTTGATCGCCTGCACGCTGGCGTCTTCGAGCTTCTGCACCCACGCTTCATCGAGCAGCTGGTTGCGGGTGACGAACGGGTCCTCGTCGTTGCCCGGCAGGAATACGTCCTCGGCCACGATGCGACCCAGAACGCGATCGCGCAACGGCTCGACCACATCGCCGCCTTCCACGATCGGTGTCATGGTCAGGCCTTCACGCGTGCCGCAATCGGTTTCGGTAATGACCACGTCCTGCGCGCCGTCGACCAGGCGACGCGTCAGGTAACCGGAGTTCGCGGTCTTCAAAGCGGTATCCGCCAGACCCTTTCGGGCACCGTGGGTCGAGATGAAGTA